>JBIKMY010000109.1:0-6925 GCA_044358945.1 Rubrivivax sp. | reverse complement strand
CGCGAGGCGGGAGGTGGTGCGCTGCCGCGCGCCTGAGTACCGCAGGGCAGCCGGCCCTGGGGGCCGGCCGACCCGCCGAAGCGCCGCGGCGCACCGCCTCCCGTCTCGCAGCGCGAGAACGAGAAGGTGCGCATGAGCACAACCTCAAGCCCCTCACGTCCCCCGCTTCCAAGCCTGAGTACGCCGCTCCACCAGCCGCGACAGCAGCCAGAACAGCGTGGTGGCCACAGCCGAGGCAGCGACGATCATCACCGCGCAGGCTGCGGCGGCGCCGGTCTCGCCGGCTTCATCGAGGTTGAGGATGGCGATGGAGGCCACTTTGGTCTCGGGCGAGTACAGAAACACGACGGCCGAGACGGTGGTCATCGCGTTGACGAAGAAGTAGCGCGCAATATCCACCAGCGCCGGCGTGCAGATGGGCAGCGTCACGCGGCGCAGCGTCGTCCAGAACGGCACCTTCAGCGACGCCGAAACCGACTCGAACTCCGCATCCATCGCCTTCAACGCCGTTACCGCCGTCAGGTGCCCCGTGGTGTAGAAGTGGACGATGGTGCAGAGTGTGAGCAGTGCCATCGTGTGGTACAGCCCGTTCAACGGGTTGGACGGCTCGTTGAAGAAAAAGATGTAGCCCAGGCCCAGCACCAGTCCGGGCACCGCCATCGGCAGCATGGCCAGCAGCCGCACCCCGGCGCGCAACGGCGCTGGGCCAGGCGTTTTCTCCAGCAGATAGGCGCCCATGAACACCAGGCCTGTGCCGAACACCGCCGTCCCCGCGGACATCGTCAAGCTGTTGGCAAAGCCCTCGCCAAACTCCGCATCGAACAAGCCCATCTTGTAGTGTTGCAGGCTTGGGGTTAGGTTGTAGGGCCAGAAGCTCGCGAAGGATGCGAACACCGTCATGCCCAGCACCGCCAGCACCAGCAGCGCCACCAGGGCGCAGTAGCCCGTCATCAGGGCGTCAAACAGGGGTGCGCGCCGCGGCCGCAGCGGCACGGCGCGGGCACTGAGCATGGCCAACTGCTTGCGCTGCACCAGGTGGTCCACAGCAAAGGTCAGCACGGCCGGGGCCAGCAGCAGCAATGCCACCACGGCGCCGCGTTGGAAGTCTTGCTGGCCAATCACGAGTTTGAAGACATCGGTGGCCAGCACGTTGAAGTTGCCGCCAATCACTTTAGGCACGCCGAAGTCCGTCATCACCAGCGTGAACACCACCAGGCTCGCGCTGATCAGGCCGTACTTGGCGCCCGGCAGCGTGATGGTCATGAACTTGCGCCAGGCCGAAGTGCCCAGGGCATCGGCCGCCTCGTACAGGCGCGCGTCGGCGGCGGTGAGCGCCGTCACCAGGATCATCAGCGCGTGCGGAAAGACCACGAAGATCTCGGCCAGCACGATGCCCGGCGCGCCGTAGATCTCGTCAATCCCGAGGGCCACCAGGGCCTGCTTCAACACGCCCTGGTTGCCGAACCAGTAGATCAGCGAGATGGCCGGCAGCATAGTCGGGGCCAGTAGCGGGATCAGCGAGATACCGCGAAACAGCGGCTTGGCAGGCATGCAACTGCGCGTGAGCGCGTACGCGAAGACGAAGGCTGTTGGAACGGCCACCAGCGTGACCAGCGTGGACACCCACAGGCTGTTCCACAGCGACTGCAGCAGCGCGGGGGACCGCGCATAGCTGACGAAGTTGGCCAGCCCCACAAAGCGGCCCTCGGCACTTTGCACCGACTGCACCAGCAGGGCTCCCAGCGGGGCGGCAAGAAAGGCCAGCAGCACCAGGGCCACCAGGCTTAGCGCTACCCAGGCCAGCCGGTCGCTGGGGGTGGACTGCAGGCGCACATCTGCGCGCACAGGGGCGGCGGCGGACAGGCTCGTCATGCGGGTACGCTGGCTCGGCCGGTCGGCTTCACTGCGGGAACAACCGGATCCGATCGGGCAGCAGGCGCAAGGCCAGTGGGCTGCCGGCCGAAAGACGGTGCTCGGCCAGGAAGTTCATGGACAGCACCGTGGTCAGGCCCTGTTCCCCCAGGGCCGGGCTGGTCGCCCGTGCCAGGCAGTAGGCACCGAGGAATTCCACCTTGTCGATCCGTGCTTCAAAGCTGTTGGTCGCCCCCGGGCCGAACGCATCTGCGGCCGTGCCGCCTGGCGCCAGGGGCCGCGCCAGCACGTCCTCCGGGCGCAGGTAGACCTTGAGTTCCGAGCCGGGCGCCACCTGCGTCGCGGGGCCTGAGGTCTCGAACACCGTGGCGCCGATGCGCAACTGCGCGGTGCCCACCACCGTGGCCGGCAGCACGTTCACGCGCCCGACAAAGTCCGCCACGAAGGGGCTCGCCGGCTCGCGGTAGACCTGCTCGGGCGTGCCCACCTGCTCGATCACGCCGTGGTTCATGACCACGATGCGGTCGGCTACCGACAGCGCCTCTTCCTGGTCGTGCGTCACCATGATGGTGGTCACGCCCAGAGTGCGCTGCAGGCTGCGGATCTCCTGCCGCAGGTGCACGCGCACGATGGCGTCCAGCGCCGAGAGCGGCTCGTCCAGCAGCAGCAGGCCGGGAGAGGTGGCTAAAGCGCGGGCCAACGCGATGCGTTGTTGCTGGCCCCCTGACAGTTGCGAGGGCACCTTGCCCTCGCTGCCGGGCAGGCCGACCAAGCGCACCAGTTCCTCCACCCGTCGCTGAACCTGGGCCTTCGGCACCTTGCGGTT
Organism: Rubrivivax sp.; assembly: GCA_044358945.1. Classification (GTDB taxonomy): domain Bacteria; phylum Pseudomonadota; class Gammaproteobacteria; order Burkholderiales; family Burkholderiaceae_C; genus Rubrivivax. Next base: position 4,227 of record JBIKMY010000109.1, on the reverse strand, counting down.
GACCAGGCCGTACCCCACGTTGTCCGCCACCGTCAGGTTGGGAAACAGGGCGTAGGACTGAAAGACGATGCCGTAGTCGCGGGCCGAGGGTGGCAGGCGCGAGATGTCGCGCCCGGCCTGCTCGATACGCCCCGCGCTCTGGGGCTCCAGACCCGCGATGATGCGCAAAAGCGTGGTCTTGCCACAGCCCGAAGGGCCGAGGAAGCAGACGAACTCCCCCTGGTCGATCTGCAGATCGACACCCTTCAGAGCGGTGAACGTGCCGAAGCGCTTCTCGATGCCCTCGAGCTTGAGAAACGAGGGCACGTTTTAACGGCGCTTTTCGGACTTGGCGTCGTAGCGCTTGGTCCACTCGGCCAGGATCCGTTCGCGGTTATCGGCGGCCCAGGTGAAGTCCATCTTCACGAGTCTGGACTCGTAGTCCTTCGGCACGTTGGCCAGGGGCGGGGCCACGCCGGGTTGCGCCGTGATCGCGAAGTTCTTTCCATACAGGATCATCGCGTCCTTGCTGGAGGCCCAGTTGGCGAGCTTCTTGGCGGCGTCCAGCTTCTTGGTGCCCTTGTGGATGGCAAAGGCTTCCAGGTCCCAGCCCAGGCCTTCCTTCGGGAACACGAGGTCGATCGGGGCGCCACGGGCCTTGTTGGCATTCGCCCGGTACTCGAACGAGATGCCGACCACGTATTCGCCGGCAGCGGCCATGTTGCACGGTCTGGAGCCGGAATGGGTGTACTGCGCGATGTTCTCGTGCAGACCGTCCATGTACTTCCACCCGCCGCCCTTGCCGTTGTCGTCGCCAAAAAGGGTGAGCCAGGCGGTCACGTCGAAGAAGCCCGTGCCGGAGGAGGCCGGGTTGGGCATCACCACCTGGCCCTTGTAGGCCGGCTTCAGCAGATCCTTCCAGGTCTCGGGCTTGGGGATGTTGCGTTTCTGTGCTTCCACCGTGTTGAAGCAGATGGTGGCGCCCCAGACGTCCATGCCCCACCAGGCTGGGGGGTTCTTCTTGTCGCGGTACTTGGACATGATGGCGTCCAGGTTCAGCGGCGCGTAGGGCTCCAGCATGCCGTTCTTGTCCAGCAGGGCCAGGCTGGAGGCGGCCACGCCCATGATGGCGTCGGCTTGCGGGTTGGCCTTTTCGGCCAGCAGCTTGGCGGTGATCACGCCCGTGGAGTCGCGCACCCACTTGATCTCGATATTGGGCTCCACCTTGTTGAAGGCTTCCTGGTAAGCCTTGAGCTGGTCGGTCTCCAGCGCGGTGTAGACCAGTAACTGGGTCTTCTGGGCGGCTGCGCCACTGGCCACAAGGCCGAGCAGCACACTGGTGATGAAAGACAGACGAGAAAGGCGCATGAAAGACTCCTCAGGGAGTGAGTGGGTGTGAACCTTGGACGATGCCAGCCCCGTGATGACTGCACGATGACAGCCCCCGCAGCGGGCTCGGGTGATGCCTTCGCCAGATGCGGAGCTGGAGATCAGTCATCATCGTGCATCGGCGTTTGCCGCCTGTCAACGGTCATTTGTCGATTGTTGACAATCTGTGATCCTGACGCTCCAATCGGGTGCATGAAAACCCTGAGTGGTGCGGCTACCGCGCCGGCCGCCTCTGCCGGCGGGTTGGCAGCGGGCGGATCCTCGCCGTCCCTGCCGGCTGTGGTTGCGCCTGCTTCGGTGTCCGCCGGGGTTCCCACCATTGCGCTGCTGCAGTCCAGTTCCCTGCCCACGCTGGTGCAGGCCGAACTGGAACGAATGATCGTTAGCGGAGAGCTTCAGCCCGGCGCGAAGCTGACCGAGATGACGCTGGCGGCGCGTCTGGGCGTCTCGCGCGGGCCGCTGCGGGAGGCCTTCCGCATGCTGGAAGAGGCGGGGCTCGTGCGTACCGAGAAGAACCGGGGCGTGTTCGTGCGTGACATCCCGCTGGACGAGGCGGTGGAGATCTTCGATCTGCGCGCGGCGATGGAAGAGCTGGTGGGCCGCCAGCTTGCCCAGCGCATCACGTCGGCTCAGCTCAAGGAAGTACGGGCCATGGTGGACGCCATGGAGCGCGCCGTGAAGGCCGCTGACTTGCGCAGCTACCACCTGCTGAACCTGCAATTCCATGACCGACTGGTGGACATGGCGGGCAACCGCAAGCTCACGGCGATCTACCGTAAGCTGATCAAGGAGCTGAGCCTGTTCCGCCGCATGAACCTGGCCCACCTGGCAGAAGGCGGCCAGCTTCCCGTCTCGGCCGGTGAGCACCGCGCCATCGTCAAGGCCATTGCCGCCGGAGATGCGCAGGCTGCTGGCCGCGCCATGTCCGACCACGTCCTGGAAAGCAAGGCCCGCATGGTCAGCCAGCAGGCCGGCCGGCACTGAGCGTCCCGCTGTATCCCTGTTCCCTCAACCTCGGAGTTCCCGCCGTGTCCAGCCCTCAGCTTGAAGTCAATGGCCGCCGTTATCGGCTGCCGCAGGCCCCCACCGTCATCGTCTGCGTGGACGGCTGCGAGCCCGACTATCTGGCCCAGGCCACCTTTGGCGGCCACATGCCCTGGATGAAGCGCGTGCTGGCCGGAGGCACGGCCATCGTTGCCGACTGTGTGGTGCCCACCTTCACCAATCCCAACAACTTGAGCATCGTCACGGGTGCGCCGCCCAGCGTTCACGGCATCTGCGGCAACTACCTGTTTGACACCGCCTCGGGCACCGAGGTGATGATGAACGACCCGAAGTGGCTGCGCGCACCCACCATCCTCGCGGCGCTGGCCGGCGCGGGTCAGCGCTGTGCGGTGGTGACGGCCAAGGACAAGCTGCGCCGCCTGCTGGGCAAGGGCATGCAGGGCATCTGCTTCTCCTCCGAGAAGGCCGATGCCGTGACCGAGGCCGAGAACGGCATCACGGGCGTGCTGGGCCTGGTGGGCATGGGGGTGCCGGATGTCTACAGCGCGGGCTTGTCGGAGTTCGTCTTTGCCGCTGGCGTGCAGCTCATGAAGACGCGCCGCCCGGACGTGATGTACCTCAGCACCACCGACTACATCCAGCACAAGCATGCGCCGGGTGACGAGGGTGCCAACGCCTTCTACGCCATGATGGACCGCTACCTGGGCGAGCTGGACGCCATGGGCTGCGTGATCGCGCTCACGGCGGACCACGGCATGAACGCCAAGGTGCGCATGGACGCGAAGCCGGACGTGATCTACCTGCAAGACATGCTGGACGGCTGGCTGGGCGTAGCCGCGGCCCGTGTCATCCTGCCCATCACCGACCCCTACGTGGTGCACCACGGTGCGCTGGGCTCGTTTGCAACAGTCTACCTGCCTGCGGGCAGCGATGCTGCCGCCCTGGCGGCGCGTCTGGCCGCCTTGCGCGGCATCGAGGTGGTGCTCACGCGTGAACAGGCGGCCGAGCGCTTCGAGCTGCCGGCCGACCGCATTGGCGACCTGGTAGTGGTGTCCGAGCGCTCGGTGGTCATCGGCACGGCCGCCGCCCGCCACGACCTGAGCGCCCTCGAAGTGCCGCTGCGCTCGCACGGTGGCATCTCCGAGCAGCGCGTGCCCCTGATCCTGAACCGCCGCATCGAAGGCCTGGACCCCCAGCGCCGCTGGCGCAACTTCGATGCCTTCGACCTGGCACTGAACCACGCGCAATGAGGCGCTGAGCCTGCCGCTGCCCGGCGCTCCGCCGCAAACACTCTTCAACGCACCCCGAGACCCTCACCCATGATCCAGGAACAACTGCGAATCGCCGGCCAGAAGGTGGCCTGCGACCGCCACATCGAGGTCTTCAACCCCTTCACCAACGCCGTGGTGGGCACGGTGCCCAAGGCCAGCCTGGAACAGGTGCGCGAGGCCTTTCGCATTGCACAGGCCTACAAGCCTCGCTTGAGCCGGTTCGAGCGCGCCAACATCCTGAACAAGGCCGCGGCTATCGTGCGCGAGCGTGTGCCGCAGATTGCCGCGCTCATCACCGCCGAGTGCGGGCTGTCCATAAAGGACAGCACCTATGAGGCGGGCCGCGTGGCTGATGTGCTGATGTTCGGCGCCAACGAGTGCCTGCGAGACGACGGGCAGATCTTCTCCTGTGACATCACCCCGCACGGCCGCAAGCGCCGGGTCTACACCCAGCGTGACCCGCTGCTGGGCGTCATCACGGCCATCACGCCCTTCAACCACCCCATGAACCAGGTGGCGCACAAGGTCGTGCCCTCGGTGGCCACCAACAACCGCATGGTGCTCAAGCCCTCGGAGAAGGTGC
>JBIKMY010000107.1:0-6945 GCA_044358945.1 Rubrivivax sp. | reverse complement strand
TTCTGCACGGGCCTGGACCTCTCGGACCTGGACCACACGAGCGACGCCGAATTGCTGTGGCGCCTGGTGCGCATCGAAACGCTGCTGGCCGCCGTCTGGCATGCCCCCAAGCGCACGGTGGCCGTGGCCCAGGGCCGCACCTGGGGGGCGGGAGCCGACCTGTTCGCCGCCTGCGAGCAGCGCGTGGTGCTGCCCGGGGCGACGCTGCGCTTTCCAGGGGCGCAGTTCGGCATCGTGCTGGGCACGCGGCGGCTGGCGCTGCGCATGGGCAGCGATGCAGCACGCGCGGTGCTCACGCAAGGCGGTGAGCTGTCCACGTCTCAGGCCCTGGCCTGCGGGCTGGCCACCCACACCGAGGAGCCGGCCTGGCACGCACCGGTGGTGGACGTCGACACCGGCGCCGCGCTGCGCGCGGCCACCCGCGCCGCCGACGGCGGCGACCAGCGCGATGCAGACCTGGCGGCCCTGGTGCGCTCGGCCGCCCGGCCGGGGCTGGTGACCCGGGTGCGGCGCTATGTCGAATCGTTGCAGGCCGGCAAGCCGCCCGCGCAGCCCGCGGGGCCGGAATCGCCATGAGCCCCACGCCCCAGGGCGCACCAGACCCGGCCGCAGAAACGGCCCCGGGCGCGGCGTCCTGGGCCCTGGCGGCGGGTTTTATCATCGTCTGCATCTGGGGCGCGAACTTCGCGGTGCAGAAGGCGCTGTTCCAGGTGCTGCCGCCCGCCGGGTTTCTGTTCGCCCGCTACCTGTTGATGCCGCTGTGCGCTGCGCTGCTGCTGATGTTCAGCCGCCAGGTGCGCCGCAACGTGCCGCGCCAGGACATGATCCAGATGGCCCTGCTCGGGCTGCTGGGCCACAGCGTGCACGTCACCATGGTGACTTTCGGCATCCACTGGTCCACGGCCTTTTCCAGCGCCCTGATCCTGGCCTGCGGGCCCATCTTCACCCTGCTGATCCTGCACTGGGTGGGCCATGAGCGGCTGAGCTGGCCGCAGGTGGCCGGCGTGGGAATCGCCTGTGTGGGCGTGCTCGTGTTCCTGTCCGACAAGCTGCTGGGCCAGCAGTGGGCCGCCACGGGGGGCGACCTGATGATGCTGCTGGCCGCCGCCATGTTCTCTTACTACACCGTCATGTCCAAACCGCTGATCCAGCGCCACGGCGGGGTGACCGTGATGGCCTACGCCACCATCGCCGGCAGCCCGCCCGTGGTGTTGTTCTGCGCGGCCACCGCCTGGAAGGCCCCCTGGGCCGCCATGAGTGCGTTGCACTGGGGGCTGCTGCTGTGGGCCTCGCTGGTGTCGGCGTTCCTGGGCTGGCTGGTGTGGGGGTGGGTGAACGAGCGCCGCGGCGTGGCGCGCACCGCGCCCCTGCAGTACCTCATGCCGGTGGTGGCCGGCATCGTGGCCTGGTGGGCCACGGGTGAGCGCTTCAGCCCCGTGAAGCTGGGCGGCGCTGCCCTCACCCTGGGCGGCGTGGCGCTGGCCCAGTTTGCCGACCGGCTTCGTCGGCGGGGCTGATCGGCACGGAAGCGGATCGCCCGGTTAGAGTCCGGCTGGTCACTCACCGAGGCAACTCATGTACGTCCCACCGCAGTTCGCCCAGACAGACCCGCAGGCCCTGCAGCGCATCATGCGCGAACACCCGCTGGGCACCCTGGTGCGCACCGAGCAGGGCGTGCTGGATGCTGACCACATCCCCTTCGAACTCGACCCTGCCGCTGGGCCTATGGGCGTGCTGAAGGCCCATGTGGCCCGGGCCAACCCGCTGTGGCAGCGTTGCCCCACGGGCACGCCTGTGATGGTGATCTTTCGCGGTGCGCAGGCCTACATCTCGCCCAACTGGTACCCCAGCAAGCACGAGACGCACCGCCAGGTGCCCACGTGGAACTACGAGGTGGTACATGCCCACGGCACGCTCAGCATCCACGATGACGAGCGCTACGTGCGCGCCCTGGTGGCCCGGCTGACGCGCGAACACGACGCCGCCGAACCCCGGCCCTGGAAGATGGGCGAGGCCCCGGCGGACTACCTGCAGATGATGCTGGGCAACATCGTGGGCATCGAGGTGACGATCACCTCGCTGGTGGGGAAGTCCAAGCTCAGCCAGAACCGCGAACTGCGCGACCGCCAAAATGCGGCCGAGACGTTGGCCACCCGCGGGCGCGACGATCTGGCGCAGGCCATGCGGGCCACCCTGCCCCCATCGGAGGACTGACAGCGGCTGCACGCAGCCGCCGCGCCGCCCGGCCGGGGCCCTATTCGACGGCAGGACCGCTGGCAAGCCAGCGCTCCCGCAACTCCCGCTTGAGCACCTTGCCGATGGCGCTGCGCGGCAGTTCTTCCACGGCCATCAAGGCCGCCAGGCGCTGGGTTCGGCCCAGGCGCTCGTTGGCCCAGGCGCGCAGCGCCGCCAGGTCCGGCGTGGTGCCGGGCCTGCACACGACGCAGGCCACGGGCGTCTCGCCCCACCGGGCCGAAGGCACGCCGAAGACCGCCGCGTCCTCCACCTCGGGATGTCCACGCAGCACGGCTTCCAGGTCCTTGGGGTAGATATTGAAGCCGCCGCTGATGACCATGTCCTTGCGTCGGTCCATCAGCACCAGGAAGCCGTCCTCGTCGAAGCGCCCGACATCGCCGGTGCGGATGTAGCGTCGGCCTTGCGCGTCGAACCACTCGGCCTCGCGCGTCTGTCCAGGGCGGCCGTGGTAACCCGTCATCATGCCGTGCGAGCGGCCGACAACTTCGCCCACGGTCTGCGGGCCTGCGGGCAGTTCGCGGCCCTCCTCGTCGATCAGGCGGATGTCATGTCCCTGCGCCGGCAGGCCCACCGTGTGCAGCTTGCCAGGGTGGGCGCGGGCATCCAGCATGCACGCGCCGCCGCCTTCGGTCATGCCATACACCTCCAGCAGATCACCCGGCCAGCGCGCCAGCACCTGCGCTTTCAACGCGGCCTCAAAGGGTGCACTGGTGCACAGCTTCATGCGGAAGGACGACAGGTCGTGGGCGTCGAAGCCCGGATGCTGCATGAGGCGGCGGTATTGCACCGGCACCAGCATGGTGTGGGTGGCACGCAAATCGGCGGCCAGGCGCAGATAGCCCTCCACATCGAACTTCGGCATGAGGTGAATGTGGGCCCCGGCGCCCAGGGCCGGGTAGAACGCCACCAGCGTGGTGTTGGAGTACAGCGGCGTGGCCAGCAGCAGCACCGATGACGCGTCCATGCCATAGCGCGCGGCGCGCTGCATGTGGGCAAACCGCATCCCGTGCGGCTGCACGATGCCTTTGGGCGTGCCCGTGGTACCCGAGGAATAGATGATGTTGAAGGGGTCTGACGGGCTGAGGGCCACAGGGGCCGGCATCGTGCCCTCAGACGCCAGCCAATCATCGAACGGCTGTCCCGACCGGGCCCCGCCCAGGTCGATGGGCAGCACACCTGGCGGCAAGGCCGGCAACAGCGGGACGGCCTGGTCGTCCACGAAGACGAGGGCTGCGCCCGAATCCGCCACCATGGCGCCGAACTGGGCCGGCGTCACCGACGGCGCGATGGGCGCGGGCACCGCCCCCGCCCGCAGCGTACCCAGGGTCCACACGGCCTGCGGCACGCCAGTGGCCGCGCAGCTGGCCACCGCCTGGCCCCTCGTAACCCCGTCGCGCTGCAGCGCCGCGGCCACCTGGTCCACCAGGCGGTCCAGCGTCCGGTAGTCCAGCAGCTGTTGTCCGTCGCCCAGAGCGAGGGCGTCCGGTTGCCGCTGTGCAACGCGGCGCAGCCGGTCGGCAATACTCTCAAAATCCGTCATGGCGCGGGGCTCTCCGGCGCTTGTGCACCGACGCCTGGGGGGTCCAGGTCCTGCCCGCCGGCACGGGCCCAAAGCCAGCGCAGGCCAGCGGCCAGGTCCAGGTCGCCTCGTCCGCCCACGGCGGCGGGCGGCTCCAGCGCGTGCAAGGCACTGCCGCGGCGGGCCACGGCGAAAGAGAAGACGTAGGCGGGTTCCTGGCCCATGCGCAGATCGGTGATCCGCACCACGCCAGCGCGCTCGTCCACACGGTAGAACCCACGGCTGAAGGCGGCGATGCGCTGGACCGCATCCAGACCCTTCACCTCGCGGACGAGGCCGGGGTCCAGCGGATAGGCGTTGAAGCGCACGGCGCGGCGGCGGTCGGCCAGGGCGTAGAAGCCTTCCTCGTAATGGGTGGGGTGCATGACCACGATGCGCCACAGCGCCGTGTTGAACGCCGTGGGGGTGACGAGCACCCGGTCAGCCGCCACCCCATCGCCGCGGCCCGCCAGCTGGGCCTGCACCACGCTGGCGACGTGATGCTGCACTCCGGCAGACCAGCCCAGGTAGGCCGTCGACAGGACCAGCCCCGCCAGGTTCCAGCGGCCGCCGGCCGGGCCGCGCCGCGAGAGGGCCACCGCAAGCCCAGCCAGCAGCGGCAGGGTATACAGCGGATCGATGATGAAGATGCTTCCCAGACCGACGGGCTGGCTGGAGAACGGCAGGGCCAGCTGGGTGCCGTAGACCGTCATCGCGTCCAGCAACGCGTGGGTCACCAGCACCAGCCAGACCGTCAGCAGCCAGGGAAGGAAGGAGCCCGTTGCAGAGGGCCCCGCGGCGCGCCCCGGCACTGCCGCGGCGGCGGGGCGCTGGCGGTCCGTGCACCAGGCCAGGCCCGCGGCCAGGGGCACCGCCGCCAGCGACTGCCAGAACAGCGCATGGGTCTCGGCGCGGTGCAGCACCATGTTCAGCACGGGGTTGCCGTGATCGATCAGCGCATCCAGGTCGGGCAATGTGCCCAGCACACCCCCCCAGAGCGCGGCCTTCCACACCGCCGTGCGGCGCCCCATCACGGCCACGCTGACGGCTGCGCCCAGCGCCAACTGAGACAAGGAATCCATGGATGCGAATCATAGGGACCGGGCAAATGCCCGACGCGCCCACCGCCTTGCATCCGCCGTACTACCGCCGGCCGGGCGTTACGATCCCGGCGATGAAGGAAGTGCAACGCCGCCGCACGGCGGACCGCAGCCGGGCCCAAGTCCTCGGCCTGAAAGGCATGCTGGCCGGGGCCGTGTGGCTCGCCTTGCTGGCGCTTCACCCCCACGCTGAGGCCGACACCCCAAAGTCCTGCGCGGGCGGCGCCGTGCGCATCGTCGTTCCCGTGGCTCCCGGTGGCCCGATGGACCGGCTGGCGCGCAGTCTGGCCGAGCGGCTGAGGGTCACGGGAGGCCTGGCCCACGTGGTGGAAAACCGCAGCGGCGGCATGACCATCCCCGCCTGGGATGCGGTGGCCAAGGCCGCGCCCGACGGCTGCACCCTGCTGATCGCCAGCACCAGCGGGCGCACGGTGCTGCCCTTCCAGGCCAAGCTGCCCTATGACCCGGCGCGCGACCTGCAACCGGTGACGCCCCTGGCCGACGTGCCCCAGCTCTTCGTGGCACACCCCCGGGCGGGCATGAGGTCGCTCGACGACTTGGTGCAGCGCGCGCGCCGGGACCCTTCAGGCGTGACGATTGCCATTCCCACGCCGGGCGCCCTCACCCACCTGGCGGCGGTAGCACTGCAACGCACCACCGGCATCCGCCTGGTGGAGGTGCCGTACCGCGGGGGCGCACCCGCAGCCCTGGCGGTGCGCTCGGGCGAGGTGGCGGTGATGTCGGCCGATGTGGGCGCCGTGTTGCCGCTGGTGCAGGCCGGTGAGCTGGTGCCGTTGGCCACCGCCAGCGCCCGCCGGCTGCCCCAGTTGCCACAGGTGCCCACCGTAGCCGAAGCCGGCTATGGCGATCTGGAAGCTGTGAACGTGTACGCGCTCTTCGCCCCGGCCGGCCTGTCACCGGCAGCCCTGCGCTCGCTGCACGCCCAGGTGGAGACGGCCCTGCAACGGCAGGACATGCAACTGCCGCTGCTGACCGTCGGCATGGTGCCACGCACCGCCACGCCCGAGGCCTTCGCCGCTGAATTGGCCGAGCAGGTGCGCCGTCTGGAGCCTCTGGCCCGCCAGGCCGTCCAGCTTGGGATGTGAAGGCCGCCTCAGCGCAGGGCTATCGTTTCGTCGCCGGCCTCGGGTTCGCACGCAGGTGACAGCGGCGTCCAGCCACGCCGCAGCACGATGTGCCGCGGGGTGTAGCACAGCTCGATGCGCCGGGCCGAAGGTTCACGCGCCTGGACGAAGGCCTCCAGCGCAGCGGGCATGCTGACCTCCATCACCCGCTGCTGCAGCGCCTCTTCGGGATGATCGTCCAGGTGCACCCAGGGCATGAAAGGCACGGCCAGCAAGAGCGCAGCGGAGGGCAGCGGAGGGCAGCATCAGGCGGCTCGGGCGGTAGCCGGCATCGCGCAGCCAGTGCTGCGCCCGCGCCCGCGGGGTGGGCGAAGGTGCGGCCTGTGCAACTTCAGTCTGCTCGGCTTGTCCAGGGCTCCAACCGCCCCAGGCCGCGGCCATCAACTCGGCCACCCACTGGTTGCAGTTCTGGTAACGCGTGGAGTGGGCGTGAGCGTTGGCGCTGTAGCGGCTGCCCAGCAGGGCCAGCGCCAACCGGTCGTCCAGGGCGGCCCGCGCCAGCGGCTGTGCCGCGCGCTCGGGCAACAGCACCAGAGAAACGAAACCCATGCGCGCGTCGTGCTGGCCGAGCACGAAACCAGCCAGGCCCTGGTCAAACAGGCGCGCACGCCCTTCGTCACAGTCGAAGTACAACTGGCGCACCGACCACGGCACCCCCGGGCTCTCGGCCAGGCCGATGCCGGCATGGGAATAGCGCACCCCCAGTCGTCTCAGGTCCAGCCCCGAGCGCGACACCAGCGCAGCGGCCGTGCCGCCTCGCTGCAACTCCTGCCGGACCACTGCGGCCACCTGCAGCAAGGTGTCGCGCTGGGCCGCGTCCAGATCGGGCGAGGCGTCGCAGTAGCGTAGGCCGCCGGCATGGCCCGCAGCGGCCGTCAACACGAGC
>JBIKMY010000106.1:0-6962 GCA_044358945.1 Rubrivivax sp. | reverse complement strand
CGCCCTCGTGCTGAGCATCCCCGGCGCGCCCGAGCAGCAAGGGGTGCTGCTGCAGTACGCCGAGACGCTGGGCAAGCGTTCACGCCTGACCACCGAGATCATCAAGGGGGTGATCCTGCCGCAGTTCGTCATCCTGCCGCTGGCCGTGCTGCTGGTGTGGCTGGCGCTGGCCAAGGGCATCAAGCCCCTGAACGAGTTGCAGCAGCGCATTCGGCGACGCGAGAGCGGCGACTTGAGCCCCATCGACAGCCGCGAAGCGCCGGAAGAGGTGGCGCCGCTGGTGGCGTCGATCAACGACCTGCTGCAGCGCCTGGACCAGTCCCTGTCGGTGCAGAAACACTTCCTGGCCGATGCCGCGCACCAGCTCAAGACGCCGCTGGCGGGCCTGCGCATGCAGGCTGAACTGGCGGTGCGCGAGATCGACGCCGGCCAGCGCGACCCGCAGGCGCTGAAGGCGGCGCTGCACCAGATCTCGCTGTCCAGCCAGCGGGCAGCGCACTCGGTGAACCAGTTGCTGGCGATGGCCCGGGCCGAGGACCAGCAACAGGCCCTGCGCACACGGCCGGTGGACCTGGCGGAGGTGGTGCAGGAGGCCATGCGCGACCTGTTCACGAAGGCGCAGGACAAGGGCATCGACATCGGCTACGAAGGCGCCGACCCCGGGCCTTCCACGATGCTGGAAGGCCAGCCCGTGCTGTTGGGAGAGCTGGTGCGCAACCTGCTGGACAACGCCCTGCAGTACACGCCCGCCGGCGGTACCGTCACGGCGCGGGTGCTGCCCGACCCCTTCGGCCAGGTGCTGGTGCTGCAGGTGGAGGATTCCGGGCCCGGCATCGCGGAGGCCGAGCGCGACCTGATCTTCCAGCCCTTCTACCGCGCGCTGGGCACGGGCGTGGACGGCACCGGCCTGGGCCTGGCCATCGTGCAGGAAATCGTCAAGGGACACGAGGCCGAGATCTCGGTGGCGGCGGCCCTCCCCCGGCCGACACAGCCGGGCCAGGGACAGGGCGCCCTGTTCACCGTGCGCTTCCCCTTGCGGCGCACGGCCTCCGAACCGGCCTGAGGCCGGGCTGCAGGCGTGGGGCTGGCCTCAGCTGGGCATCAGGCGCCGGCTGCGCGCCACCGACATCAGGATGCCCAGCCCCAGCCCCAGCGTCACCATGGCGGTGCCGCCGTAGCTGATGAAGGGCAAGGGCACGCCCACCACCGGCAGGATGCCGCTGACCATGCCCATGTTGACGAAGGCGTAGGTGAACAGACTCAGGGTGATGGCGCCCGCCATCAGGCGGGAGAACACCGTGGGCGCCTCGGCGGCGATGGTCAGGCCCCGCAGGATGAGGAAGCCGAAGCCGGCCATCAGCACCGCCACGCCGGCCAGGCCGAACTCCTCGCACAGGGCGGCGAAGATGAAATCCGTGGTGCGCTCGGGGATGAACTCCAGGTGGGTCTGCGTGCCTTGCATGAAGCCCTTGCCGGTCAGCCCCCCGGAACCGATGGCGATCATGCCCTGGATGATGTGGAAGCCCTTGCCCAAGGGGTCCTTGGTCGGGTCCAGCAAGGTGCACACCCGGTTCTGCTGGTACTCGTGCAGCACGGGCCAGCGCACGCCTTCGGCGCAGATCATCGGCTCGCTCCAGACCAGCGCGGCCACGCCCAGCAGGCCCAGGACCAGGAAGGGCACGATCAGCCGCCAGCTCAGGCCGGCCAGGAAAATCACGTAAAAGCCGGCGGCCAGGATCAGCAGCGCGGTGCCCAGATCAGGCTGCTTCATCACGAGCAGCACCGGCACGAGCAGCAGCGCGCCCGCGGCCAGGAAGTCCGGGACGCGTAACGCCCCCTCCCGGCGCTGGAACCACCACGCCAGCACCAGCGGGGTGGCGATCTTCAGGATCTCGCTGGGCTGGATCACCACGCCCACATGCAGCCAGCGGGTGGCTCCCTTTTTCGTGATGCCGAACAGTGCCGTGGCCACCAGCAGCGCCACCCCCACGGCGTACAGCGGCACCGCCAGGGCCATCAGGCGCTGGGGCGGCACCTGCGCCACGACGAACATCACCGCCAGGGCGATGAGCATGTTGCGGCCGTGGTCCACGAAGCGCGTGCCGTGGTCGAAGCCGGCCGAGTACATGGTGACCAGGCCGATGGCGGCCAGCAGGGCGATCGCCAGGGTCAGCGGTGCGTCAAACCCGCTGATCACGGGGTGCAGCCGCTTCCACAGTGACGGGCGCTGGACCACGGCGTTCATGGCGCGGGGCCTCCACCCGGGTTCGGGCCGGGCAGCAGCAGATCGGCCGCACGGCGCGGCTTGCCGATGGGCGCGGCCGACTTGCCCTCGCGCGTGGCGGCCAGGTCTTCCTCGCTCGGATACTGGCCCAGCAGCAGGAAGTCGAAGACCCGGCGCGCGATGGGTGCGGCGGCCTCGGCGCCAAAGCCGGCGTTCTCCACCACCACGGCCAGCACCACCGTGGGCGCGTCGATAGGCGCGGCGGCGATGTAGAGCGAATGGTCGCGCTTGTGCTCTTCCAGCTTGGCAGCGTTGTACTTCTCGTTCTGCCGGATGCCCACGGCCTGGGCCGTGCCGGTCTTGCCGCCGCTGGCGTACGGGGCCCCGGCGAAGACGCGGGTGCCGGTGCCCTCGGTGTTGACCGCCTGCAGGGCGCGGCGCATCACCTCCACGTGTTCGGGCTTCAGGGGCAGGGGCTCCAGCGGCTCGCGCTCCACCGTGCGGCGCTGGCGGGACTCGGCGTCCTCCACCTCCCGCACCAGGCGGGGCTGGAAGCGCTGCCCGCCGTTGACGAGGGTGGCCGTGGCGTTGGCCAGCTGCAGCATGGTGAAGTTGTTATAGCCCTGGCCGATGCCCAGCGAGATGGTTTCGCCGGCGTACCAGCGCTGCTGCTCCGGCCGCTTGTAGAAGCGGCGCTTCCAGGCGGTGGAGGGCAGCACCCCGGTGACCTCGTTGTCCAGGTCGATGCCGGTGCGCTGGCCAAAGCCGTAGGGCGACAGCAACTCGTGCATCAGGTCCACGCCCATCTCGTTGGCCAGGGAGTAGTAGTACACGTTGCTGGACTTGACGATGGACCGATGCATGTCCACCGGCCCCAGCCCCTTGTCGCCATGGCTGCGGAACACGTGGTTGCCGAACTGGAAGGTCCCGCCGTCCTGAACGACCTGGCTGGCGCTGCGCTTGCCCGAGGTGAGCGCGGCCATGGCCATGAAGGGCTTGAAGGTGGAGCCCGGCGGGTAGGTGCCGCGCAGCGCCCGGTTCAGCAGCGGCTTGTCGATGGACTCGTTGAGCTCGCGCCAGCTGTCCACGTCGATGCCGTCGACAAACAGGTTGGGGTCGAAGGTGGGCTTGCTGACGAAGGCCAGCACCTCGCCGCTGCGCGGGTCCATGGCCACCAGTGCCCCGCGGCGGTTGCCGAACATGTCCTCCACCAGGGCCTGCAGCCGGATGTCCACCGACAGCGTGAGCTTGTCGCCGGGTGTGGGGGCGTGGCTCTTGAGGCGCCGCACGGCGCGGCCGCCCGCGCTGGTCTCCACCTCCTCGAAGCCGGTGGTGCCGTGCAGCTGCGCCTCGTAGCGCTGCTCCAGGCCGAGCTTGCCGATGTACTCGGTGCCCCGGTAGTTGGCCAGGCGCTCGTCGGGCCAGTCCTCCATGGCGGCCTTCTCGGCCTGGTTGATGCGGCCGATGTAGCCCAACAGGTGGCTGCCCGTCTCGCCCAGGGGGTAGTGGCGGAACAGGCGCGCCTTGATGTCCACCCCAAGGAAGCGGAAGCGCTGCGCCATGAAACGCGCCACCTCGGCGTCGGTGAGCTTGCTGCGGATGGGCAGCGAATCGGCGCCCTTCATCTCCTCCTGCAGGCGCTTGAAGCGGCGCCGGTCGCGCGGGGTGATCTCCACCACCTGCGCCAATTCGTCGATCAGCGCCTCCAGGTCGGCGCTGCGCCGCGGCGCCACCTCCAGCGTGTAGGCCGAGTAGTTGGAGGCCATCACCACGCCGTTGCGGTCCACGATGAGCCCGCGGTTGGGCACCACAGGCACCACGGCGATGCGGTTGGCCTCGGCCTGCAGCGTCAGCTCGTCATGGCGGAACACCTGCAGCCACACCAGGCGCGCGCCGAGCAGCGCAAAACCCAGCAGCACGAACACGCCCGCGGCGATCAGCCGCCCGCGGAAGTGGTGCAGATCGCGTTCCAGGTTGCGGATCTCGGCCATAGGCGTGCGGTGGGGGGACGGCGGGCTCGGGCGCTCAGAGCGGGCGGTGCTTGTCCGGGTCTGGCGGACGGCGCTGCGGTGCCAGCAGGCACCAGGTGGCCAGCGGCCACAGCAGCGCGTCCAGCAGCGGGGAGAAGATCAGCGTCCAGCCCGGGAACATGCCGCCCACGGCCATGCGCACGCCCAGCGACACCAGGGTGGCCATCACGAACAAGGGCAGCACCTGCAGCGTCTGCTCGGCCAGGCCGAACCAGACCAGCCGGCGGTGCACCGTAATGGCAGCAAAGCTCAACAAGGTGTAGGCCAGGGCGTGCTGGCCCAGCAATGCGGCCTCGTGCACATCCATCAGCAGTCCGAACAGGAAGGACAGCCCCACGCTCACCCGCCGCGGCTGGTGCACGTTCCAGAACACCAGCACCACGGCCAGCAGGTCCGGCGCGGCCGGGTGCCGGCCCACCGGCAACAGGTTGAAGGCCAGGGCCAGCGCCAGCGACAAGGCGATGAACAGCGGGTTGACCGGCAGCAGCAGCTGGTCCGATCCGCGGGGCATGATCATCGGGAGGCCCCCTGCGCGGACCCGCGGGCGGAGGCCGGTGCGGCAGCCTCGGGCCGGGGAGGCATCTGCAGACCGATGGGCTCCAGCACCAGCACATGCCGCACCCCGTCGGGTGACGCGGCCGGGGCCAGCGTGATGCGGGCGAAGCCAGCGTCGGTCCGCCGCTCCACGCCCGTGACGCGGGCCACCACCAGGCCCGCCGGGTACACGCCGTCCAGCCCGCTGGTATTCAGGACGTCGCCCGGCTGGACATCGGCATTGCCCGCCATGAAGCGCAGCTCCATGCCCGGGTTGGCCCCGCCGCCAGCACCGCCGAAGGCCGCGCTGCGCTGCTGGGTGCGTACGTTGATCACGGGAATGGCCGCGTCCCGGTCGGTCAGCAGGGTGACCTCTGCGGTGAGCGGGTACACGCGCGTCACCTGCCCCAGCACCCCGGCTTCGTTGATTACCGGCGCGCCGCGCCCCACACCGTGCGTCGCCCCCCGGTCGATGAGCACCTTGCGCGAGTACGGATCGGCGGCTTCGTAGAGGATCTCGGCGGCCGTGGATTTCACGCTCAGCGCCGGGCGCAGATCGAGCAGCGAGCGCAACTGCCGGTTCTCGGCCAGCAACTGCTCGGCGCGCTGCGCCTGTGCCGACTGCCGCACCAGGGCCGCGCGCGCGGCAGACTCGGCCTGCAGCGCCTGACGCAAGCCCTGCAGATAGTCGCCTCCGCCCTCCCAGGCTTCCACCGGGACCGCCAGCGTCCGCTGCAGCGGCAGCAAGCCCGTGGCCAGCGCGGCGCGCAGGGGGTCCACCACGCGCCAGCGGGCGTCGGCCACCATCAGCAAGACCGCCAGGGCCGAGAACAGGCCCAGCTTCGTCAGGGCCGACAGGCCCTGGCGGAAGAACGGTGGCGGGGTGCGGTCCAGCGTCCCCAGCGGCATCGAGCCCCCGTCACTCGGAGGTGAAGATGCTGCCCAGGCGCTCCATGCGTTCCAGCGCCATGCCGCAGCCGCGCACCACGCAGGTCAGCGGGTCTTCGGCCACCAGCACGGGCAGACCGGTCTCCTCGGACAGCAGGCGGTCCAGGTCGCGCAGCAGGGCGCCGCCGCCGGTGAGCATCATGCCGCGGTCGGCGATGTCGGCGCCAAGTTCCGGCGGCGTCTGCTCCAGCGCGTTCTTCACGCTGGAGACGATCTGGTTCAGCGGGTCGGTCAGGGCTTCCAGGATCTCGTTGGAAGAGATGGTGAAGCTGCGCGGCACGCCCTCGGAAAGGTTGCGGCCCTTGACCTCCATCTCCTTGACCTCGCTGCCGGGGAAGGCGCTGCCGATGTTCTTCTTGATGGCCTCGGCCGTGGGCTCGCCGATCAGCATGCCGTAGTTACGGCGGATGTAGTTGATGATGGCTTCGTCGAACTTGTCGCCGCCCACGCGCACGCTGCCCTTGTAGACCATGCCGCCCAGGCTGATGACGCCCACCTCGGTGGTGCCGCCGCCGATGTCAACCACCATCGAGCCCGAGGCCTCGCTCACCGGCAGGCCGGCACCGATGGCCGCGGCCATGGGCTCCTCGATCAGATAGACCTCCGAGGCGCCCGCGCCCAGCGCCGACTCGCGGATGGCGCGGCGCTCCACCTGGGTGGAGCCGCAGGGCACGCAGATGATGATGCGGGGGCTGGCCTTCATCATCGAGCGCGGGTGCACCATCTTGATGAACTGCTTGAGCATCTGCTCGGTGACGGTGAAGTCGGCGATCACGCCGTCCTTCATCGGGCGGATGGCCTCGATGTTGCCGGGCACCTTGCCCAGCATGGCCTTGGCCTCGTGGCCCACGGCCTGGATGGTCTTCTTGCCGTTGGGCCCACCTTCGTGGCGGATGGACACCACCGAGGGCTCATCCAGCACGATGCCCTTGCCGCGCACGTAGATGAGGGTGTTGGCGGTGCCGAGATCGATGGCGAGATCGGTGGAAAAGTGGCTGCGCAGGAAGGCGAACATGATCGGGGGCGTTGGCGGCTGGGGCCGTGCGTCTTGCGTCGGGCGGGCGGGTGTCGGGCGGGAACCGCTCAAGCGTCGGCAGGGGGCGGCGGTTCAAGCGGAAACGGACCGGCGGATTCGCCGCCGCAAGCCTGTCTGCGGGGCGTCGAAGGGCCGGAGGGAGCAAGGGCGGATAATACCGCAGCACCCTGCGAAAACCCCGTTTCCCGGG
>JBIKMY010000131.1:0-6205 GCA_044358945.1 Rubrivivax sp. | reverse complement strand
GCGCCTGGGCCTCGCAATCTTCTGACGCCACGGACGTGCCCTGCCCATGAAAGCCAGTTCCTTCTTCATCGCCACCCTCAAGGAGGCGCCCGCCGACGCCGAGGTGGTCAGCCACAAGCTGATGATGCGCGCCGGCATGATCAAGCGCCTGTCGGCCGGCATCTACAACTACATGCCCATGGGCCTGCGCGTCATCCGCAAGGTGGAAGCCATCATCCGCGAGGAGATGGAGGCTGCCGGGGCCGTGGAACTGCTGATGCCGGTGGTGCAGCCGGCCGAGCTCTGGCAGGAGACCGGCCGCTTTGCCAAGATGGGGCCGGAGCTGATGCGCGTGAAAGACCGTCACGACCGTGACTACATCATCCAGCCCACCAGCGAGGAAGTGGTCACTGACATCGCCCGTCAGGAACTGCGCAGTTACAAGCAGTTGCCCAAGAATTTCTATCACATCCAGACCAAGTTCCGCGACGAGCGCCGGCCTCGCTTTGGTGTGATGCGGGGGCGCGAGTTCACGATGAAGGACGCTTACTCCTTCGACCGTGACAAGGAAGGCGCGGCCCGCAGTTACGAGGCCATGTTCGCGGCTTACAAGCGCATCTTCGACCGCTTCGGCTTGCAGTACCGCGCCGTGGCGGCCGACACCGGCGCCATCGGCGGGGACCTGTCGCACGAGTTCCAGGTGATCGCGGAGACGGGCGAGGACGCCATCGTCTACTGCCCCAACAGCGATTACGCCGCCAACATCGAGCTGGCCGAGGCCGTGCCGCTGCTGGCCGACCGTGCGGCTCCCGCACAGCCCATGGCCAAGACCGCCACACCCAGCAAGAGCACCTGCGCTGATGTGGCCGAATATCTGAAGCTGCCGCTGGCCTCCACCATCAAGTCGCTTGTGCTGGCCACGGATGACATGAGCGAGGATGGGCAGCGTGCGGGCACCACGGTATGGCTGCTGCTGGTGCGCGGGGACCACGCCCTGAACGAGGTCAAGGCCGGCAAGGTGCAGGGCCTGAAGGGGGGCTTCCGCTTCGCCACGGTGGCCGAGATCGAGGAGCACTTCGGCTGCAAGCCCGGTTACCTGGGCCCGGTGAACATGCGTAAGCCGGTGAAGGTGGTGGCCGACCGAACGGTGGCCGCCATGAGCGACTTCGTCTGCGGCGCCAATGACGTGGATTTCCACTTCACGGGCGTGAATTGGGGCCGTGACCTGCCCGAGCCCGACGTGGTGGCTGACATCCGCAACGTGCTGGAAGGCGACCCCTCTCCCGACGGGCAGGGCGCGCTGGCCATCCAGCGCGGGATCGAGGTGGGCCATGTCTTCTACCTGGGCACCAAGTACAGCCAGGCCATGAACGCCACCTTCCTGGACGAGACGGGCAAGCCCAAACTGATGGAGATGGGCTGCTACGGCATTGGCGTGACCCGCATCCTGGGCGCAGCCATCGAGCAGAACCACGACGAGCGAGGGATCATCTGGCCAGCGTCGATTGCGCCGTTTCAGGCGGTGGTCTGCCCGATCGGCTACGACCGCAGCGATGAGGTGCGCTCGGCGGCCGATCGGGTCCATGCGGAGCTGAAGGCGCTGGGGGTGGACGTGCTGCTGGACGACCGGGGCGAGCGCCCGGGCGCCATGTTCGCCGACTGGGAGCTCATTGGCGTGCCGCAGCGCGTGGTGATCTCCGACCGCGGCCTCAAGGAAGGTCTGGTCGAGTTGCAGGGCCGGCGCGATGCGCAAGCCGACAAGGTGTCCGTGACCGAGGTCGCGCACCGCCTGCACGAGCGGCTCGCGCCGGCGGCGTGACCGCGCTCACGCGCCGCCGGGCCCTGGCCTGGGCAGGAGCCGTGCTGGGCGCGTGGCCGGGCGCCCAAGCCCTGGCAGGGGCGCAGGTCGAGGAACCGCTGTCACATGCGGTGCGCTCGGCGCTGTCGGCAGCGGTGGCCGACGCCGCCCCCCCACGCCCGGTCTTCGAACACCCGGCCCAGCGCACTGCCCATGAGACCTGGCTTGCCCAGGCCGGGCGCCGGCTGCAGCGCTACAAGTCCGAGGCGCATGTGCGCGCCGAGTTTCTGGAGGCGGCCTGGTACGAGAGCCGGCGGGCCGGGCTGGAAACCGAATTAGTGCTAGGCCTGATCCAGGTGGAGAGCGGCTTTCGCAAGTACGCCATCAGCTCGGCCGGGGCGCGCGGCTACATGCAGGTGATGCCGTTCTGGTCACGCCTGATCGGCGATGGTGACGTGAGCCGGCTATTCCACATGCAGACCAACCTGCGCTTCGGTTGCACCATCCTGCGGCACTACCTGGATATCGAGCGCGGCGATCTGTTCCTCGCGCTGGGCCGCTACAACGGCAGCCGTGGGCGATCGTCCTACCCGGATGCGGTCTTGGCCGCCCGGCAGGGCTGGGCGTTGACCCGGGCGGGGTAGCCGCTCACAGGCCCGTCCACTGCCTGGCTTCCGCACCCGCGAAGCCCAGCAGCGACAGGATGCGCTCGACGCTTTCGTTGACCATCTCGTCGATGGTGGCGGGGCGGTGATAGAACGCGGGCAAGGGCGGGAAGATGATGGCGCCCATCTCGGTGGCGGCCGTCATGTTGCGCAGGTGGGCGAGGTTGAAAGGCGTCTCGCGCACCATCAAAAGCAGCTTGCGGCGTTCCTTGAGCGTGACGTCCGCTGCCCGTGTGAGCAGGTTGTCGGAGAAACCATGCGCCACCGAGGCCAGGGTCTTCATCGAGCACGGCGCCACCACCATGGCGGCCGTGCTGAAACTCCCGCTGGCCAGGCAGGCCCCCACGTCTCCCGGGGCGTAGGCGAAGTCGGCCTTGGCTTCCAGGGCTTTACGGTCAAGGCCCAGTTCGTGGTGGGTGTTCAGCACACCCGAAGGCGTGGCTACCACATGGGTCTCCACACCCAGGGCTCTGGCCCGCTCCAGCAGGCGCACCCCGTACACCGCACCGGTGGCCCCGGTGATGCCAACGACCAGGCGCGGTGTCATCGAGGCCGGCTTCAGGACGCAGGCGCCAGCATCTGCTGGAGTTCGCCGCTCTGGTACATCTCCATCATGATGTCCGAGCCGCCGACGAACTCGCCGCCCACGTAGAGCTGCGGGATGGTGGGCCAGTTGGCGTACTCCTTGATGCCTTGGCGAACGCCTTCGTCTTCCAGGACATTGACGGTCTTGAGGTCCGACACGCCGCAGGCCTTCAGGACCTGGATGGCCCGGCCGGAGAAGCCGCACATCGGGAACTGGGCCGTTCCCTTCATGAACAGCACGACGCGATGGCCTTTCACCATGCTGTCGATCTGTTGTTGGACGTCACTCATGGGTTCCTCGCTCCTATGGATCTGGTTTGTGGTCTGAGGATAAGCCAAAAGGCCCATTCCTCGCCTGGGGTTCGCCCTTGGGCCCTGGGCACGCGGGGTCAGGCAAAGTCCCGGCGCCCTGCCGTGCAGCGCTCCTGGCCCCCCAGGTCGCGCCGGGTCTGCACCCGCGCCAACCCGGCGTCCTGCAGCAGGGAGCGCACCGCAGCCCCTTGGTCATGGCCGTGCTCCAACAGCAACCAGCCGCCCGGTTGCAGATGGTGCGGGGCGTCCCGGGCGAGCACGCGCAGGTCCGCCAGGCCGTCAGGCCCGGGGGTGAGCGCCGTGATGGGCTCGGCGTGCAAGGCGGCCAGGTGAGCGTCGGCGCCATCGATGTAGGGCGGGTTGGAGACGATGAGGTCGAAGCGGCGGCCTGCCAGCGGCCTGAACCAGTCCCCTTGCAGCCACTCCACCGGCAGGCCCAGGCGCTCACCGTTGGTGCGCGCCACCGCAAGGGCGGCCGGGCTGCGCTCCACGGCGCACACCTGTGCCGCGCCATGGGCCTGCTTCAGGGCCAGGGCGATGGCGCCGCTGCCCGTGCCCAGGTCGGCCACGGTGGGTGTCGTGCGGCAGTCCAGGTCAGCCAGCACTTCCAGTGCCCAGTCCACCAGGACCTCGGTGTCGGGCCGAGGTACCAGCACGTCGGGGGTCACCCGCAGCAAGAGCCCGTGGAACTCGCGTTCGCCCAGCAGGTAGGCCAGCGGCACGCCTCGGGCGCGCTCGGCCGTCTGTTGCATGAAGTGGGCCGCCTGCGCCGCCGGCACGGCCGCATCGTCGTGGGCGATCAGCCAGGAGCGGGGCCGGTCCAGCAACCTGGCCAGCAACAGATGGGCGTCCAGCCGGCCCACGCCGACGGCTCGAGCCTGGGCCAGCAGGCCGGCCACATTGGCACTCAAGCGCTGCCTTCCAGCGCCGCCAGTTGCTCGGCCGCACGGGCGGCCTTCAGCGCGGCCACCACATCGCCCAGGTCTCCTTCCATGATCTGACCGAGCTTGTAGAGCGTCAGGTTGATGCGGTGGTCCGTGAGCCGGCCCTGGGGGAAGTTGTAGGTGCGGATGCGGTCGCTGCGGTCGCCGCTGCCGATCAGGCCCTTGCGGGTGGCGGCTTCCTGTGCGGCGCGCTCGCTGCGTTCTTTTTCGCGCAGGCGTGCGGCCAGCACGGCCATGGCCTTGGCCTTGTTGCGGTGCTGGGAGCGGTCGTCCTGGCATTCGGCCACCAGGCCCGTGGGCAAATGGGTGATGCGGATCGCGCTGTCGGTCTTGTTGACGTGCTGGCCGCCCGCGCCGCTGGCGCGGAAGGTGTCGATCCGCAGCTCGGCCGGATTCAGCGTGACCTCCGCCGCCTCGTCAGGCTCGGGCATCACGGCCACGGTGCAGGCACTGGTGTGGATACGCCCCTGGCTCTCGGTGGCCGGCACGCGTTGGACGCGGTGGCCACCGGACTCGAAGCGCAGCGTGCCGTAGGCCTGCTCACCCTCGACGCGCAGCACCAGTTCCTTGTAGCCGCCCAGCTCTGCCGAGCTCTCGCTCATGATCTCGGTGCGCCAGCCCTGGCGCTCGCAAAAGCGCAGGTACATGCGCGCCAGATCGCCGGCGAAGAGGGCCGACTCGTCGCCCCCGGTGCCGGCGCGGATCTCCAGAAACGCCGCGCGCTCGTCGTCGGGGTCGCGCGGCACCAGGGCGGCCTGCAATTCGGCCTGCAACTGCAGCATGTCAGCCTGGGCCTGCGCGATCTCCTCGCGTGCCATCTCGGCCATTTCAGGGTCCTCAAGCAGCCCTTGGGCCACGTCGAGGTCCTCCTCGCGCTGCAGGTAGCGCCGGTAAAGCCCCACCACCTCGGCCACGTCGGCCTGCTCTTTGGACAGCGCTCGGAACCGCTTGATGTCGCTGACCACGGCGCCGTCGGTCAGGCTGGCGTCCAGCTCGGCCAGGCGCAGACCCAGGCGCTCGAGCTGCTGGCGTACGGAGTCTTTCATGGGCTGTCAGGGCGAGGTCTTGGGGTGACCAGGCAGGGCAGGTAGGAGCGGCCCTGGTGGGTATGCACAGCCCTTGGACAAGGGCCATGCGTTCGTACGGCGCTGACTGCGCCGCTAACGCCCGTCGCCCGAGGGGTGCCGGCCGCCGCCGCGCAGGAACAGGCGCGACACCGTGGCGGCGAGTTGCTCGCGCTGCGCCCCGTCGGCTGCATGCAGCTCGGCCATGGTGCCGTGCAGCATCTTCTGCGTGAGGCTGCGCGACAGGGCTTCCAGCACCGCGTCCACATCCTCGCCCTTGGCCAGCAGCTTGCGGGCACGGGCCAGCTCCAGGTGGCGCCAGTCATCGGTCTGGCGGTTCAGGGCCTGGATGAGCGGCACGGTGGTGCGCTGGTCCAGCCAATGCGCGAAGCTGCGCACCCCAGCGTCGACGATGGCCTCGGCGCGCTCCACGGCCGCGTGGCGCTTCTCGCCGGCGGTCTGCACCACGGTCGAGAGATCGTCCACCGTGTAGAGATAGACGTCCGACAGGCGGGCCACCTCGGGCTCGATGTCGCGCGGCACGGCCAGATCCACCATGAACATGGGGCGGCGGCGGCGGGCTTTCAGGGCGCGCTCCACCGCGCCCAGGCCGATGATAGGCAGTGAACTGGCGGTGCAGGAGATGACGGCGTCAAAGTCCTGCAGGCGATCGGGCAGGTCCGCCAGGCGCAGCGCCTGCGCGCCGTAACGGGCGGCCAAGGCCTCGCCACGCTCCAGCGTGCGGTTCGCCACCGCCATGGCTTGGGGCTCGCGCGCCGCGAAGTGCGTGGCCACGAGCTCGATCATCTCGCCCGCGCCCACGAACAGCACCTTGATCTTGCGCAGGTCTTCAAACAG
>JBIKMY010000104.1:0-7024 GCA_044358945.1 Rubrivivax sp. | reverse complement strand
AAGCGGCTCGGCTGCTGGCCGACGGGGCGCTGCTGGCCTTTCCCACCGAGACGGTCTACGGCCTGGGCGCGCGTGCCGACGATGATGCCGCCGTGGCGAAGATCTTTGCCGCCAAGGGCCGACCGGCCGATCACCCGCTCATCGTGCATGTGACGGACGCCGCCGCAGCACAGACCTTTGCGGCGCACTGGCCGCCGGCCGCGCAGGTGCTGGCGCAGCACTTCTGGCCCGGGCCCATGACGCTGATCGTGCCGCGCCGGCCCGACGTCGCCGCGGCTGCAGCGGGCGGACACTCGAGCATCGGCCTGCGCTGCCCGGACCACCCCGGGGCCCAGGCCCTGCTGGCCCGCGCGCAGACCCTGGGCGTGCTGGGCGTGGCCGGGCCGAGTGCCAACCGCTTTGGCCGCGTCAGCCCCACCACTGCGGCCCACGTGGTCGACGAGTTCGGCCCCGATCTGGCCGTGCTGGACGGCGGCGCCTGCCGGGAGGGCATCGAGTCCACCATCGTGGACTGCACCAGAGCCCACCCCGCCTTGCTGCGACCCGGCACGACGCGGCGCGCCGATATTGATGCCGTTCTGAAACAGGCCCTCGGTCTGCAGCTGGTCGAGCGCGACGAAGCCTCGCCTCGGGCCTCGGGCACGCTGGCGTCTCACTACGCCCCCGAGGCGCTGGTGTGCCTGATGTCGGCGGCAGACCTGGCGCAACGGCTGTCAAGCTTGAGCCACGGCAACCCAGACACCCGCCGCCCCGCCCCAATGGCTGCAGGCCCCGTGATCGGGGTGTACGCCCGCTGCGTCCTGCCGGTGGCCGCAGGTGTCACGTTCAGGGCCATGCCCTTGCAGCCTGCACAGGTCGCACGCGAGCTGTTTGCCGTGCTGCGCGCCCTGGATGCCCAGGGCGTGAGCCAGATCTGGGTGGAAGCGCTGCCCGAAGAGCCGGCGTGGGATGGGGTGCGCGACCGCCTGCTGCGCGCGGCCACGCGCTGAGCCGGACCCCTCTTCGCTGCGGGTCCTTCAGGCGCCCGGAGGACCTGCGGAGCCAGGCGTCAGCACTCGAGCCTCCCGCCGCGCACGCTCCACCACCACCTTGGTGACCAGGATGGTCGCGGCCAGGGCCAGGGTGACGGCGTTGGCCAGGATGATGGGCCAGGCCTGGAGGCTCAAGCCGTAGACGAACCACAGCGCCACGCCCAGGGTGAAGCTGGCATACATGCCGCTGGAGATGCCGCTGACATCGCGGGTGCGCAGCGTGAGCACGGCCTGTGGCACGAAGGAACAGGTGGTGAGCAGGGCGGCGGCGTAGCCGATCCAATCGATCAGGTCAGGTGAGCTGGGCATCACGGAGCTTTCATGGCCCATTGGACGAGGGCATCCAGGGCAGGGCGCGCGGCGTTGGCGTTGGGGTGCTGGATGATGGCCACAAACACCCGGCGGCGCCCACTGTCGTCCAGCACGTAGCCCGCGAGTCCTGCGACGTCGCGCAGCGAGCCGGTCTTCAGGTGGGCGCGGCCAGCCGGGGCGCGTGAGCGGCGCATGGTGCCGTCCAGTCCGTTCACGGGCAGCGAGGACATCAACTCTGGCATCACCGGGCTGGACCAGGCGTGCTGCAGCAGGTGGGCCAGCCATTGCGCCGTGAGCCGGGTGTGGCGCGACAGCCCCGAGCCGTTGTCCAGCACCAGTTCGCCCGCCGCGCCTTCGCCGATGCGTTCGGCCACCCAGCGGCGCAAGGTGTCGCGCGCCGCCTCGGGCGTGGCCGGCTGACCGGGCAGGCGCTGGGCTGCCAGGGTCAGGAACAGTTGCTGCGCCATCACGTTGTTGCTGAACTTGTTGATGTCGCGCACCGCCTCGGCCAGCGGCGGTGAGCGCCACTCCTGCTGCGCACGCAGGCCGGTGGGCCAGCGGCCTTCTCGCACACGGCCGCTCAGCAAACCACCCAGGTCTTTCCATTGGGCGGCGATGAGCCGCGCCCCGTGACCGGCGGGGTCGGGGTCGGCCATGGGCCAGGTCTGCTCGCCGCAGGCGGCGGGATAGCTGCCGGTGAAGCGCAGGGCGCCATCGGCCACCACGGGCTTGAGGCCGCCGCGCCAGTCTTCGCAAGGGCCGGGCGTCAATGGCACGGTACGCGCAGGAGCGCCCAGCGGTTCGGTCTCGGCCACCAGGCGCGCCACGCCCCGCACGGGGTCCGGCGTGACCGTCCACGTGAGGGCGTGGAAGTTGATGAGCAGCGCATCGGGCTGCACGTTGTAGGGCCGCAAAGGGTCGCCGTCGAAATCAGCCGGTGAGCCCTCGGCCGGCGCGAAGGCGCTGCGGTCCAGCACGATGTCGCCGCGGATCTCCCGCACCCCGGCCTGTTGCAGGCGGCGCAACCCCTGCCAGACGCGCTCAGGCACCAGCTTCGGGTCGCCGCTGCCGCGGATGAAGAGGTCGCCCTCCAGCACGCCCTCGCGCAGCGCGCTGCTCCAGCCGATGGTGGTGCTCCAGCTCCAGGCGGGTCCGAGCAAGTCGAGCGCGGCGTAAGTGGTCACCAACTTCACGAGTGAGGCCGGATTGACCGGCTGACGCGCCTGGTGGCTGAGCAGGTTGCGTCCGCTGCCGGCTTCCTGCATCACCACCGACAGGGCGGACTCGGGCACGCGGGCGCGTTGCAAGGCGCTGCGGACCTCCGGCGGGAGGTCGTTGGCTACGGCAGTGAACGTGGCCGCGGCGCTCAAGGTCAGCAGCACGACGGCCCACCGAAGGGGTCCGGACCAGTGCCGGCCGATGCGCGTGGTGATGCCACTGCTGATGCCGCTGCTGGTGCCCCTGCTGATGCCCATGCCGCTGATGATCGCATGGCTACACTTGACCGGATGACCCCGGTTCTGCTGGCTTTCGACACCTCCACCGAGGCCCTGGCCGTGGCCTTGCAGGGGCCGCAGGGGCAGCGGCAGACCTTCTTGGGCGAGGGCGGGGCACTCGCATCGTCGCGCCTGCTGCCGGCCGTCCAGCAGTTGCTGGACGGGGCCGGCATGGTGCTGGCGCAAGTGGACGCCATCGCTTTCGGCTGCGGGCCGGGGGCCTTCACCGGACTGCGCACGGCCTGTGCCGTCGCCCAAGGCCTGGCCTTTGGGGCCGACAAGCCGGTGCTGCCCATCGACAGCCTGCTGATCGTGGCCGAGGACGAGCGGGTACGCCTGGGCGAACCGGCCACGCTGCAGGTGGCCGTAGCCATGGACGCCCGCATGGGCGAGCTCTATGCAGCGCGCTACCTCTGGGCCCAGGGCCACTGGCAGACCGTGCAGCCACCCGGGCTGTGGGCTCCGCAGGCCTGGCGGCAGCAGGCGCGTGAAGGCGCGGCGGGTCCGGGGCAGGCGCAGGCCTGGGTCGGCAGCGGCCTGGCCCTGGTGGCCCAGACGCTGCCGGCCGAAGATCAGGCCACAGCCCGGCACCTGGCACAGGCCCCAGCGGACTGCGCCGACCGCGCCGCCGCCTTGCTGCGTCTGGCCGATCAGACCTGGCGGGCGGGGGGCGCGCTGCCCGCCGAGCAGGCCCTGCCGGTCTACCTGCGAGACAAGGTCGCCCTGACCACGGCCGAGCGGCAGGCGCTGAAGGGCGGTGCATGAGCTCCCTGCCCGCCGCCGCGGCCGGACCGCGACAGTTCCGCCCGATGACGTCGGAAGACCTGGACCGGGTCATGGAGGCGGAGGTGCGCGCCTACAGCTTCCCGTGGTCCCGCGGCAACTTCCTGGACTCGCTGCGGTCAGGCTACGTGGCGGAATTACTGGAATCCCCGGCGCAGGCGCTGCTGGGCTATTACGTGGCCATGCCGGGCGTGGACGAACTGCACCTGCTGAACCTGACGGTGTCGCCGGACTTTCAGCGCGCTGGCCTGGGCCGGCAACTGCTGGACCGCCTGGAAGCCCAGGCTCGGGAGCGCCGCCTGCCCACCCTCTGGCTGGAGGTACGCGCCAGCAACACACGCGCCCGCTACCTCTATGGGGCGCGCGGCTTTGCGGAGCAGGGCGTACGGCGCGGCTATTACCCCGCCGGTGGCCTCAGGCGCGAGGACGCCGTGGTCATGAAGCTGGACCTGCCGCAGGAGGGCGCCCATGCCGCTGGATGACCGGCGCCTGGCCATGCTGCGCGAAATGGGCGTGCCCTTCTGGCAGCCGCTGGTGCGAGCCGGCGCCGCCATCCCGGCGCAGCAGCCGCCTGAAGCACCCCGGGACGCGATCTCCCCCCCACACGAAGCGGTGCCGGCCCCGGCCGAGGCCTCCCCGCTGTCCCCACCCGCCAGTGTCGCCCCCGCTGGCGCGCCCGCCACCGAAACCGGCCGGCTGGACTGGCCCGCCCTGCGCGAGGCCGTGGCCACCTGCCGCGCCTGCAGCCTGTGCGAGAAGCGGCGGCAGACCGTCTTTGGCGTGGGCCACCCGCGCGCGCACTGGATGGTGGTGGGGGAAGCCCCGGGCGAGCAGGAAGACCTGCGTGACGAGCCCTTCGTCGGCCCCGCCGGGCGCTTGCTGGACCAGATGTTGGCCGCGTTGGGGCTGACGCGGGCCGAAGCCGCCGCCGAGGGCGCACCACCGCTCACCCCCGAGCGGCAGGTCTACATCGCCAACACGCTGAAGTGCCGACCGCCCGGCAACCGCAATCCCGAGCCGGCCGAATTGGCGAAGTGCGAGCCCTTCCTCGTGCGGCAGATCGAACTGGTGCAGCCCCGGGTGATCCTGGCCATGGGGCGCTTCGCCGTGCAGGCGCTGCTGCGCACCGACGAACCCATCGGCCGCCTGCGCGGCCGGGTGCACCGCTACCAGGGCGTGCCGCTGATCGTCACCTACCACCCCGCCTACCTGCTGCGCAACCTGCTGGACAAGGCCAAGGCCTGGGACGACCTGTGCCTGGCCATGGACACCATGGAAGCGTTGCGGCGCGACGCGGCCGCGCCGGCGGCCTGAAGCGACCTCAGCCCTTGGGCGCTTTGATCGTTCAGCCCTTGGGCGCCTTCTTCGGCCGCTGCCAGCCCGGCACGGTGAGCTGCCTTGCGCGCACCACGGTGAGTTCACCGGGAGGCGCGTTCTTGCCCACAGCGGAGCCGGCGCCGATGGTGGCGCCGGCTCCGATGGTCACGGGCGCCACCAGCACGCAGTTGCTGCCGATGTGGGCATCGGCCTCGATCACGGTGCGGTGCTTGTTGGCGCCGTCGTAGTTGGCGGTGATGCTGCCGGCACCGTAGTTCACGCGTTCACCCACGGTGGCATCGCCTAGGTAGGCCAGGTGGTTGGCCTTGGCGCCGCGCGCCAGGGTGGAGTTCTTCACCTCCACGAAGTTGCCGATGTGCACCTCGGGGCCGAGATCGGCGCCCGGGCGCAGCCGCGCAAACGGGCCGACAAGGGCGCCTGCGCCCACCTTCACGCCCGCGGCCTCGCCGTCGATGTGGGTGAAGGGGTGGATCACGGCACCGGCGTCGATGCGCGCATTGCGGATGACGCAGTTCGCGCCGACGCGCACGCCGTCGCCCAGGCTCACCTCGCCCTCGAAGATGCAGTTGACGTCTATCTCCACATCGCTGCCGCAGCGCAGCGTGCCGCGCAGGTCGAAGCGCGCCGGGTCGGCCAAGCGCACGCCGTCTTCCATCAGGGCTTCAGCGCGCAGGCGCTGCAGGCGCCGCTCCAAGTCGGCCAACTGCACCGGGCTGTTGACCCCCAGCACCTCGGTGTCGCTGGCCGGTTGCGCGGCCACCACCTCGCAGCCCTCGGCCACGGCCAGGGCCACGATGTCGGTCAGGTAGTACTCGCGCTGCGCGTTGTCGTTCTTCAACGCCGCCACCCAGCGCTTGAGCGCCGCGGTGGGCGCGGCCAGGATGCCGGTGTAGATCTCGCGGATGGCGCGCTGCTCGGGGCTGGCATCCTTGTGCTCCACGATCCCCAGCACCTGGCCGCCCGCGCCGCGCACGATGCGGCCGTAGCCGGTGGCGTCGTCCAGCGTCACGGTCAGCAGCGCCAGCCGCGTGCCGGCGCAGGCCTGCACCAGGGCGCGGGCCGTGCCGGTGCGGATCAGCGGCACGTCGCCGTTGAGCACGAGCGTCGTGCCGGCAGCTTCTTCCAGCGCGGGCACGGCCTGCTGCACGGCGTGGCCGGTGCCCAGCTGCGGCATCTGCCGGGCAAAGACCGCGCCGCTGGCGGCCACGGCAGCTTCCACTTGATCAGCGCCGTGACCGGTGATGACCACGGTGCGCTGAGCCCCCAGGGGAGCAGCCGCGTCCAGGACATGCTGCAATAACGAGCAGCCCGCCAGCTTGTGCAGCACCTTGGGCAGCGCCGACTTCATGCGCGTGCCTTTGCCGGCGGCCATCACCACCACGTTCAACGCCATGCTCGAAGCCTCGCTCGACGCCATGTTCAGAACCTTTTCGACGCTGGTCAGAAGGGCGCTGATTATCGGCCTCACCCTCGGGGCGATCGGGGGTCTGGCGGGCTGCAGTGCGCTGCGCCTGGGCTACGACCAGGGGCCCTTCCTGGCGCACTGGTGGCTGGACTCACGTCTGGCCTTCACCAGCGAGCAGTCCGTGCGCGTCAAGGACGCGCTGGCGCAGTGGTTCGCCTGGCACCGCGCCACGCAACTGGGCGACTACGCCGGCTGGCTGGCGCAGGCCCGTGCAGACGCCGCCGCGACGGTGACACCGCAGCAGGTGTGCCGCTGGTCAGACGACGTTCGGCGCCGCATCGACCCCTTGACCGAACGTCTGCTGCCCACGCTGGCGGAAGTAGTGCCGACGCTCACGCTGGAACAAATGGGGCGGCTGGAGCAGCGCCTGGCGGAGGACGACGCCAAGCGCCGCAAGGATTTCATGCAGCCGCGCACCGAGCAGCGCTGGGAGGCCTCCACCGAGCGCACCATCGAACGCTTCGAGACCTTCTACGGCGCGCTGGAACCCGCACAGCGCGCCCTGGTAGGCGCCAGCGTGCGCGCCTCGCCCTTCGACCCGGCCCGATGGTGGGCCGAACGCCAGGCCAGCCAGGCCGAGATGATGACGGCGCTGCGCA
>JBIKMY010000103.1:0-7037 GCA_044358945.1 Rubrivivax sp. | reverse complement strand
AGCTCTGGGTGTGAGCGACCACCCCGTCACCGGCCTGGTGCTCAGCGGCGGCGGTGCTCGGGCGGCCTACCAGGTGGGTGTGTTGCGGGCGCTGATGCGCATGCGACGCGAGGCTTGTGCAAGCGATAGCACCAACCCCTTCGACGTGATCTGCGGCACCTCGGCCGGGGCCATCAACGCAGCGGCGCTCGCCTGTCGCGCCGACGACACCGAAGGCGCTGTCCAGGACCTTTGCGACGTGTGGGAGAACTTCCAGGCCGAACAGGTGTACCGCGCCGATTCGCTGGGGGTGATCCGCAGCGGCGCCCAGTGGCTGACGATGCTCAGCGTCGGCTGGCTGGTGGCGCGCTGGCGCCGGGCGCGGCCGAAGTCGCTGCTGGACAACAGCCCGCTGGCCGATCTGTTGTCGCGCGCGGTGCCGCTGGAGCGGCTGGACCGGCTGCTGGAGCAAGGGCACTTGAAGGCCCTGGCCGTTACCGCTTCCAGCTACACCAGTGGAGATCACTTCACGTTCTACCAGTCGGCCCAGCGGATGCAGCCCTGGTCGCGCACCCAGCGACGTGCCGTGCCTTCCCGCATCGGCTTGCCGCACCTGCTCGCGTCCTCTGCCATCCCCTTCGTGTTCCCATCCACGGAACTGGATCGGGAAGGGCATGCGGAGTGGTTTGGCGACGGTTCGATGCGCCAGACGGCCCCCATCTCGCCGGCCATCCATCTCGGCGCCACGCGGGTGCTGGTGATTGGCGCAGGCCGCATGCAGGAGCCCCCCGACCGGCAGGTGGTCAACCGGGGCTACCCGAGCCTGGCGCAGATTGCCGGTCACGCCATGTCCAGCATCTTCCTGGATGCGCTAGCCGTGGACATCGAGCGGCTGGAGCGCATCAACCGCACGCTGGCGCTGCTGCCGCGGGAGGCGTTACGGGATACGACTCTGCGACCCGTGCAGGCCCTGGTGATCTCGCCGTCACAACGCCTGGACGACATCGCCGCCCGGCACCAGGCCCACCTGCCCCTGCCCGTGCGCACGCTGCTGCGCGGCGTGGGGGTGACCGGCCAAGGCCGGGAAGCCCAGGGAGCCACCCTGGCCAGCTACCTGCTGTTCGAGGCCGAGTACACCCGCGAGCTCATGGCGCTGGGTGAGGCGGACGCCCGTGCGCTGCAGGACGAGGTGTGGTCGTTCTTCGGCTGGGACGCCGGTGCAGACGGAGCCCGCACTGCGGTCAGAGTGGCCTGACCGATTTCGGGGCTGAGGTTTCGGCCACCAAGATGGGGTTGAACCGGGCGTCGTTGTACATCTTGAACTGCCGGTAGACCTTGAAGTAGGCGCGTCCGGCGGACGCGTCGGCCATCAGTGCATCCAGACAGCCCATCAGGTCGGCACGCTGCTGCTGCAACTGGGCCAGCTTGCGGGCGCTGGAGGCCAGGTGGGCGGCATCGGCATCGGCATCGGTTCGTTGCGTCTGGGCCCGCATGGCGTGGATCTTCAGCGCCATGATGGACAAGCGGTCGACCATGCTGCCGGCGGTCTCGCTGTTCAGGCGTGCGCCTGGTGCCGCGGTGGACACGGGCGTGTCGGTGCCGACGAATGCGCGGTCCACGAGACCCAGGGCCACCAGCAGGATCTCGTCCATCCGCTCGGTGGCGTCGTTGCGCGCCTGGTTGAAGCGGTCAATGGCCCGCTTGTTGGCGGCGATCTCGGCATCAGCCACCCGCGTTCGCCGCGCCAGGTCTTCCTCGCGCCACAGCAGGGTGTTGAAGCGGTGGTTGGTGCGTATCCAGTGCCAGAGGTCTTCAGAGCGGGCTTCAGGTGTCGGGGACTTCACTGCGGCGGGCCAGGCACGGTCAGCCAGCAACCGGTCATGTTCGGCCATCAGGTCGGAGGCCATCAGCGGTGGACAAGACATCGGGGCGGGACTGCAATCTTGATGCGTGAGTATCGACGGCGCTTGCGCCCCTGTCTTGTCAAGGCTGTGCGCCCACGGGGATCACGTCCCGTGCAGCGTACCGGCAGGCTCAGGGTGCCTCAGACCCGGTTCGCTCAGAGGCCTGCCGGCCGGACCTCTTCAGAGGCATCAGCATCGAATCGGTGGCGGCGAACGAAGCGCCGGCCACGGTCAGACCCTCCTTGGACAGCCTCGCGGATTGCCGGGGCCCCATGCCCGAAACCCGGGCATGGAGGTCTTCCCAGTCACTGAAGGACCGGCTGGCGCGTGCCGTCAGGATGCGGGTGGACAGTCGCGGGCCCACGCCGGACAGCCGTTCCAGTTCAGCTTGACTGGCGCGGTTGATTTCCAGATTGGCCAGCGCCAGGGGGCTGAACAGCGACAAGACCAGGCCGAGGGCGAGGGGTTTCATGCGGTACCTCCAGGGACGATTGCTGAAGTACCGATTCTTTGCATCGCAGTCGCGCAGCGCATCCCGCCTGCAGGCCCCCCCCAAGGGGGGTGGGGCGGCCGTGGTGGCGCCGTCAAAGGGCTCGGCCGATGCCGACCCCCTCAGAGTTCCTCGACGGTTCTGGGTGGGAAGGTGTCCCAGCCCAGGCAGCCCGGGCATTGCCAGAAATAGTGCTGGGCCTCGAAGCCGCAAGCGGCGCAGCGGTAGCGCTGCACGGGGCGCGCGGCGCGCTCCACCGCCTGCCGGACGGCCTCCAGGCCTTCAGATCCCCATTGCTCCGCGGGCTGGCGCAGCAGCAGTGCGGCCGCCGACAACGAGGGCATGCGGGTGAGGGCGTCGACCAGTCGCGGTGTGGCCTGCGGCCCCAGGGCGCCGTCCGCCCCCAGTGCGGGCGCCCTCGCGGCGTTGTCCAGCGGTGCCGAGGTCGGTGCGTCCAGGGTCAACAAAGCTCGCAGCAGGGCCAGCGAGGGGACTCGGTCGAACCGCTCCTGCATCAAGGCCCGGGCGACGTCCTGCCGGCCCAGTTGCCGGGCCAGGCTGGCGAAGTCCACCGCCACCAGGTCAAACGCCGCCGGATGGCGTTGCAGCAACGACTTCCATTGCGAGAAGGCCTGGTCGTGGTGACCTTGCTGCTGATCCCACTGGCCGCCCAGCACCCACGGGCGAGCCAGGTCGGGGGCCTCGCGCCGTGCGTCCTCCAGCCGGGCTGCTGCTGCGGTGTGGTCCTGCCTGCTATGGAAGGCCAGCGCGGCCTCACAGTGGTAGTGGCCGATTCGAGTGGCGAAGGAGCCGGTGTCGCTGGCTTGCAGCAACTGCGCCACCTCGATGGCTCGGTCCCACTCGTGTGCACGCTCCTGCAAGGACAGCAGGGCCAGGCGCGCTGCTGCTTCAAAGGAGGTGCCCTCCAGTTGCCTGAAGCTGTCTTCTGCACGGTCGAACAGGCCAGCACGCAGAAAGTCTTGTGCCAGAGCATGTCGGGCGCGATGCCGTTCCACCAGGGGCAAATCCGGGCGTGACAGCAGGTGCTCGTGCACGCGGATGGCCCGCTGGAATTCGCCGCGGCGCCGGAACAGGCTGCCCAGTGCGAAGTGCAGGTCCACCGTGTCCGGATCGTTCTGAATGGCCTCGATGAAGGCGTCGATGGCCTTGTCCTGCTGCTCGTTGAGCAGCAGGCTCAGGCCTTTGAAGTAGGCACGTGGGGCATCACGGTGTTCTTGCCTGGACTGCCGGAGATCCAGCCTTGAGGCCATCCATCCGAGGGCAAAGGCGGCAGGCAGCGCCAGCAGCAGCCAGGCGAGGTCAAAGTCCATCGCGCGGAGGTGCGTTGACGGTGCCGTCGGCGGGCGCGCTGGCGGCGGTCATGGCGCTGGCCTCAACAGGCTGGCCCGTCGCTGCCGTCGGGCTCTTGCCGGCACTGCGTCGCCACCGGCGCGGCACCATGGCCAGCACGCCCATCGCACAGCCTGCAGCAAAGGAGGCCAGCACCACGAAGACCATCGGCGCTTGCCATTCCACCCCGAAAAACCACTTGACCGAGGCCGGATGCTGGTTGTTCAAGGCGAACGCGAACAGGGTGAAGAACACCAGCGCCTTGAGTATCCAGAGGATGAGCCGCACGCTTTTGACTTCGTGTTGTCTGTGCAGTGGACCCCCAGTGCGGAGGTCCGGCTGTGTTCAGCGAAGGGCCGCGCTCAGTTCCGCGATGATGCGCCGTGCCGCGTCGCCCGTTTCTGGCGCTCCCTGCGAGTTCTGTACGGTCACCGTCGTCCTGCCCCCTTCGGCTTTCAGCAGCACGCGAAGGCGCTGCACGGGCGTCGGCTCGCTCTTACCGAAAAGGCGCGACAGCATGCCGGGCTCGTCCTTGCCGGCCTGCGAAGGATCGACGTAGCGCACAAAGAAAAGGCCTGCGGCGCGGTCGCGGTCTTCGACGGAGAAGCCGCTGCGGTCCAGGGCAAGGCCCACGCGGCGCCAGGCGCGGTCGAAGTCGTCGTCCACGACCAGCGACGTGGCATTGCCGGTGGCCGCAGCACTGGGGGCCGGTCGCGTCTGCGCGCCAGTAGTCGGGGCCTTGGGGAAGGCTTCGCGGGCTGCATCTTCCTTGGCACCCAGGCGAACCATCAAGGCCGACAGCATCTCCGCCTCCGCCTGCGGATCGGCCGGTTTGCCGCGCCAGGTCGTGTTGTCCTTCAACGCCGACGTGTAGACCTCTTCCATGCCCCGGTGGCTGATGTAGACCTCGGTGCCAGCGGCGGTGCGTTCCAGGCGGGTGCGGAACCGGTCGCGCTCACCCGTCGAGTACAGCGCGTCGAACACCCGCCCTAGGGTGCGGCGTATGAAGTCCTCGGGAATCTTGGTGCGGTCTTCCTTCCAGCCGGTCTCCA
Organism: Rubrivivax sp.; assembly: GCA_044358945.1. Lineage (GTDB taxonomy): Bacteria > Pseudomonadota > Gammaproteobacteria > Burkholderiales > Burkholderiaceae_C > Rubrivivax. Next base: position 2,262 of record JBIKMY010000103.1, on the reverse strand, counting down.
TCACGCCGGTCTGCGGGTTCTCCACTTCCAGAGCGAAGCCGCGCTCGGCCCAGAAGGCCTTGACGACCGGCCATACCTGCTCTGGTGGGAGCGGCACGCTCAGCCAGCGCTGGTTGCCCTGACGTTCCACCCGGATGTCGCCCAGGGTGCTGGGAGCCACCTGCGCAGGGGCCGCGCCCGGGCCGGCGCTGCGCGTCTGCACGCCAGAGGCCGTGACCGTGTCTGAACCGGGGCGAAAGCGTCCCTCGCGCGCCAGTTGCGTGAGGTCAGGAGGCACCTCCAGCGGCGCTGTTTTGGCGGCCTGCGTTCGGTAGTCCACCTTGCTGCTGCCAAAGAGCCCATCAACGCTTGAGCAACCTCCCAGCCACAAGGTGGCTGCACAGATCCCTGCGGTGGTGAGTGCAGAGGGCTTGTGGGAAGGGCGCAGGAAGGAATGACTCATGGGGTCCTGACGTCGGTTCACTGCGGGAGTCTCCGGGTTTCCGAGGCGGGGGGCGGTGCGCTCAGAGCAAGCCACTGTCGCGCAAGGCTGCAGCCACGCTGGCCTGGCCGGTTTCGGTGAGCTCCACCAGCGGCAGCCTTACCGTCGGGCGGCAGCGGCCTAGCTGTTGCAGGGCCCATTTGGTGGGCGCAGGGCTGGGTTCGCAGAACAGCTGGCGGTGCACGGGCAGCAGCTGCAGATGCAGCGCGGCGGCGCGCTTCACATCGCCCTGAATCGCAGCCATGCACATCTCGTGCATCAGGCGCGGGGCCACGTTGGCGGTGACGCTCACGTTGCCGTGGCCGCCCAGCAGCATCAGGGCCACGGCGGTGCCGTCGTCGCCAGAGTAGATGGAAAAGCCCTTGGGCGCCTGCTTGATCAGCCAAGCCGCACGTTCGATGTTGCCGCTGGCTTCCTTGATGCCGATCACGCCGGGCACCTGGGCCAGACGCAGCGCGGTTTCCGGCTGCATGTCGGCCACGGTGCGGCTGGGCACGTTGTACAGCACCACGGGAAGGTCCACCGCCTCGGCGATGGCACGGAAGTGGCGGTAGATCCCTTCCTGTGACGGCTTGTTGTAGTACGGCACCACCTGCAGCGAGCAGTCGGCGCCCACCTGCTTGGCGAACCGCGTCAGCTCGATGGCCTCGACGGTGGAGTTCGCGCCGGCGCCCGCCATGATGGGCACGCGTCCCCGGGCGTGTTGCACCGACACGCGGATGATCTCGCAGTGCTCTTCCACCGACACCGTGGGGGACTCGCCCGTTGTGCCGACCACGCCGAGGCAGTCCGTGCCTTCGGCAATGTGCCAGTCGATCAACTGCCGCAGATGGTCGTAGTCGACGCTGCCATCTTCGTGCATGGGCGTGACGAGCGCCACGATGCTGCCAACAATCGGAGTCATGGGAAAGTTCCTGAAGCGATGACCGAGTTTACCGGGCCCCTGTTCAGCCCGGCGGCATGTTCGACCCGTCCAGTGGCAGGGTGGGCGCCGGTGAAGTGTCGGACCCCTCGCGTCGCGCGCAGATGCGCTGCACCAGGCGCGGCGGATGGTCCAGGTAGCCGTCCTCGTAGGCCAGCACCCGCAGGCCCTGGGTGACCTGCAGCAGTTCGCCCGGTTTCAGCAGGAACGCTGGGCGCGTCGGACGTCCGTGGCGCTCGTGGCCGGCGCAGAAGGTTTCGTAGATCAGCAGGCCGCCTGGGGCCACGCTGCCCACGATGGCCGGCCACAGCGGGCGCCAGAGGTAGTTGGTGACCACCACGGCATCGAAACGCCTGTCAGCCAGGGGCCAGGGGCCGGATTCGATGTCGGCCAGCAGCAACTCGACCGTGTCATCCGCCGCCCTCAGCCCGTCCAGCCCCTGCAGCGCCTGTGCGTCCCGGTCCACGCCCGTCACGCGCAGCCCTCTCGCGGCCAGCCAGCGCAGGTGCCGACCGCTGCCGCAGGCGAGATCCAGCACGGTGCTGCCTGATGGAAGCCAGGCAGCCCAACGCGTCACCCACGGGGAGGGGGCGCCCACAGCGGCGTGGGGTTCAAGGATGGCGTTCACTCAGAAGCAGGCCCACACGCGGTTGGCAATGTCCAAGGCCATGTGCGGATTCAGGTAGCTGGCGAACACGGCCGCGAGCACCACCACGGCCGCCGCCCAGGCCGCCACGCGGCGCGCGGTGCCCGAAGGGCGGTCATCGCCCAGGGCGTCGAAAAGTCGTCTGGAGGGGCGGTCGCTCATGGAGGTGTGGAAGCTTGTGCCTCGGTCGTGCCGTGAAACGTCCAGCCGCTC
>JBIKMY010000102.1:0-7052 GCA_044358945.1 Rubrivivax sp. | reverse complement strand
GCATTGCGTACGTTGTGCAGTCCCGGCTGCGCCAGACGCAAGTGCAGGGGCGAACCGCCCAGCCGCATGCTGACCTCCCATGCCTGCGCGGGGGCGTCCCAGGAGGCCTGCGCAAAGGCATCGGCGGTGTCCGCCCCCGCATCGCCGGCCAGCGCAAAGGTGCGCACTTCGCGGGCACCGGCCATCTGGCGCCACAGCGCGCACATCGGGTCACCGGCAGGCAGCACCGCCACCCCCGAGGCCGGCAAGGCCTGCAAGACCGCACCGTTCTCCTGCGCTACGGCCTCCACGCTGGCCATGAACTCCTGGTGTTCGCGCTGCGCGTTGTTCACCATCGCCACCGTCGGCGCGGCCAGGCGGGCCAGCAGCGCGATCTCCCCCGGGTGGTTCATCCCCAGTTCCACCACGCCCGCCCGGTGCCAGACCTCGTCGTCCTGGCGCATCTTCAGCAGGGTCAGCGGCAAGCCGATGTGGTTGTTCAGGTTGCCCTCGGTAGCGAAGGCGCCGGCGCCGTGACCGGCGCGCAGGATGGACGCGATCATCTGCGTCACGGTGGTCTTGCCGTTGCTGCCGGTCACGGCGATGAGCGGCAGGTGGAAGCGGTGCCGCCACGCCGCCGCCAGCGCCTGCAGTGCCGCCAGCGCGTCCGGCACCTGCAAGCCGCTCAAGCCCGCCTCGGCCAGGCCGTGCTCGGCCAGCGCCGCCACCGCGCCGGCCTGGCGGGCCGCGGGCAGGAAGTCGTGGGCGTCAAAGCGCTCGCCGCGCAGCGCGACGAACAGATCACCGGCGCGCAGGCTGCGCGTGTCGGAGTGGACCCGGGTGAACGCCACCGCGCCGTCGCCCACCAGCACGGAGCCGGGCAACAGGGCGTGAGCCTGGGCCAGGGTCATCATGAGCGGGCCTCCGTGGCCAGCCCGGCCGATGCGGCGCCCCGCGCCCGCAGGGCGGCCGTGGCCTCGGCCACGTCGCAGAACGGATGCTTCACGCCCGCGATTTCCTGCGTCTGCTCGTGGCCCTTCCCGGCGATGAGCACGACATCCTCGGGCGCGGCCCGGTCCACGGCGTGGACGATGGCGGCACGCCGGTCGACGATGGACTGCACACTGCGCGGCCCACCCGCCGCAGGGGACGACCGGGCGCCGGCCATCACCTGCGCCACGATGTCCGCGGGGTCCTCGCTGCGCGGGTTGTCGCTGGTCACCACCACCTGTGCCGCGCCGCGCACCGCGGCCTGCCCCATCAGGGGACGCTTGGCGGCGTCGCGGTCGCCGCCGCAGCCGAACACGCACCACAGATCACCGCCGCGCGCCGCCGCCAGGGGCGCCAGGGCCTGAAGCGCCTTCTCCAGCGCATCGGGCGTGTGCGCGTAGTCCACCACCACCGCGGGCTGCGCGGCCTCGCCCACAGCGCCCACCGCAGGCACGCGCTGCAGCCGACCGGGCACGGGCGTCAGCCGCCCCAGCGCCAGAGCCACATCGGCCAGCGGCACCCCACGGGCGCGCAGGCAGCCCGCCACCACCAGCAGGTTCTCGACATTGAAGTCGCCAATCAAGGCGGTATGCATCGCGTGGCGGCTGTCAGGGTGTCCGGCCCCGCCGCGCTCGTGCAGCACCAGCTCCAGCCCCTGCGCGGTGTGACGCACCTCGCGCGCCTGCAGCCGGGCGCCCATCACCGTGCCGTCGGAAGCTTGTTGCGAGGCCGCATCCGGAAGTTGCGGCTGCCCCCTGCTGACGGTCCACAGGTCCAGGCCGGGACGGGCCGCCAGGGCCTGCGCCCAGACGTGGCCGTGGGCGTCGTCCACGTTCAGAACGGCCGCCTTCAGGCCGGCAGTGTCGAACAGCGCACGCTTGGCTGCGCCGTAGGCGGCCATGCTGCCGTGGTAATCCAGGTGGTCTTGCGTCAGGTTGGTGAAGGCGGCGACGGCCACCACCGTGCCGGCCAGGCGGTGCTCCACGATGCCGATGGACGAGGCCTCGATGGCGCAGGCGGCAAAGCCGTCATCGACAAGGCGCCGGAACACGGTCTGCAGGGCCACCGCGTCGGGCGTGGTCAGCCCCGTAGGTTCGAAGGCTGCGAAAGGCTCGCCCACCCCCAGGGTGCCCACCACTCCGCAGCGCTGGCCCAGGGCACCCAGGGCCTGCGCCACCCACCAGGTGCAGGAGGTCTTGCCATTCGTGCCCGTCACCGCCACCACGTCCAGCAGCCGGCTGGGGTGGCCCAGGAACTCGGCCGCCACCTCGCCGGCCTGGCGCTTCAGGTGGTCCAGGCCCGCCAGGCGGTCGTCGTCGGCCAGCACGGCCACGGCGTCCAGGCCTTGCGCCGACCCCTGCGCCTCCACCAAGCAGGCCGCAGCGCCAGCCGCCAGGGCCGAGCCGGCGTGCAAGCGGGCGTCATGGCTGCGCCCGGGCCAGGCCAGGAAGGCATCGCCAGGGCGCACCTGGCGGTGGTCGGTGCGCAGCGCACGCACGCCCCGGGCCTGAAGCCACGCCGCGGCCGCCGAGCTGGATGCCAGGTGCTGCATCAGAAGCTCTCCACCTCGGCCGCGCCGGGCTGGAACACGATCTGCGGCTTGACCTCGATGTCCGTGGGCACGCCCATCATGCGCAGGGTCTGCTGCACCACCTCGCTGAACACCGGGGCGGCCACGTCGCCGCCGTAGAACACGCCCTTGCTGGGTTCGTCCACCATCACGGCCACCACGATACGCGGGTCGCTCACCGGGGCCAGGCCCACGAACCAGGCGCGGTACTTGTTGGAGACGTAGTTCTTGCCTTCCTGCTTGCGCGCCGTGCCGGTCTTGCCGCCCACCGAATAGCCGATGGTCTGCGCCTTCTGCGCCGTGCCGCCCGGGCCGGCCGCCATGCGCAGCATTTCGCGCACTTCCTGCGCCGTCTTGGGCGAGATCACCCGCAGCCCAGCCACGGGCTCCTGGCGCTTGAGCATGGAAACGGGGATCAGCTCGCCGTCGCGCGCGAACACGGTGTAGGCCCGCGCCAGCTGGAACAGCGAGGCCGACACCCCATAGCCGTAGCTCATGGTGGCCTGCTCGATGGGGCGCCAGGTCTTGTACGGGCGCAACTTGCCCGTCACCGCGCCCGGAAAATCCAGCTGTGGCTTCTGTCCGAAGCCCACGCCGGCGTACAGCTCCCACATCTCGCGCGGGGACATCTGCATCGCCATCTTGACCGTGCCCACGTTGCTGGACTTCTGGATGACTTCGGCCACCGACAGCACGCCGTGCGGGTGGGCATCCTTGATGGTGGAGCCGGTAATGGTGATCGAGCCGGGTGCCGTCTGGATAGGGGTCTGCGACGTCACGCGCCCGCTTTCCAGCGCCCAGGCGGCGATGAAGGGCTTCATCGTGGAGCCAGGCTCGAAGATGTCGGTCAGGGCGCGGTTGCGCAGTTGCCCACCACTCAAGTTCTGGCGCTGGTTGGGGTTGAAGCTCGGGTAGTTGGCCAGGGCCAGCACTTCGCCCGACTTGGCATCCAGCACCACCACGCTGCCGGCCTTGGCACCGTGGGTGGCCACGGCGTCGCGCACGCGCTGCCAGGCGAAGAACTGCACCTTGCTGTCGATGGACAGGGTGACGTCGCGGCCGTTCACCGGCGCCAGGTGCGCGCCCGTGTCTTCCACGATGCGCCCCAGCCGGTCGCGCACCACGCCGCGCGAGCCGGGCTTGCCCTGCAGATCCTTCTGAAAAGCGAGCTCGATGCCCTCCTGGCCCGACTCCTCCACATCGGTGAAGCCCACCACATGCGCTGCGGCCTCGCCTTCGGGATAGCGGCGCTTGAACTCGCCGTGCCGATGCACGCCCTTGATGCCCAGAGCCTTGACCTCGGCCCACACGGCATCGTCCACCTGGCGACGCAACCAGGCGAACTCGCCGTCGCCTGCGGTGCGCTCCTTCAGTTCCTGCAGCGTCATGCCCAGCAGGCCCGACAGCGCCTTGCGCTGGGCCACATCGGCCTCGAAATCCTTGGGGATGGCCCACACCGACGGGGCAGGCACGCTGGTGGCCAGCACCACGCCGTGGCGGTCCAGGATGCGCCCGCGGCTGGCCGGTAGCACCAGCGTGCGCGTGTAGCGCATCTCGCCTTGCTTGACGTAGAAGTCCGTGCCCACCGCCTGGATGTAGACGGCGCGACCGGCCAGCACCAGGAAGGCCAGCGCCACCATCACCAGCATGAAGCGCGAGCGCCAGGGCGGGGTCTTGCTGGCCAGCAGCGGGCTGGTAGCGTAGTTCACCGCGCGGGCGCCGGCTTGCAGCGTGGGCTTCATGGCCGAGCCCCTGCGGGCGCGGCGCCCTGGCCACTCGGCGCCGCATCGGCGGGGCGCTCGTTCACCCAGTGCGTAACCGCCGGGGTGACCGTGCGCATCTGCAGCCGCTCGCGCGCGACGCGCTCCACCCGCAGGTGGGTGGACTGCACCTGCCGTTCCGCGTCCAGACGCTTGTACTCGCTGTCGAGCTGGCGCTGCTCAGACTTGGCGCGCTCGATGGCGGAAAACAGGCGCCGCGTCTCGTAGGCGCTGTTCACCAGCAGCAGGCAGCTGCCGAGCAGGCCCGTGGCGAGCAACAGGTTGACCCGGCTCATCGACGCCCCCTGGCGCCGCCCTGACGGGCGTCGGACGCGGCCCGCGCGGATACGGCACTGGCGGCACCCGCGGCATCGAAGGGCACATCGGTGCGCTCAGCCACGCGCAGGATGGCCGAGCGGGCACGCGGATTGGCCGCCACCTCGGCCTGCCCCGCCCGGATGCGCCCCAACGCCCGCAGGCGCACCGGCGCAGCGGGGGCGAACGGGGCGCGGCGGTCCACCTCCTCGCGGCTCTCGCGCGCGATGAAGGTCTTGACGATGCGGTCTTCCAGCGAATGAAAGCTGATGACCGCCAGCCGTCCGCCCGGACGCAGAAGCTGCAGCGCCCCTCTCAGCCCCTGCTCGAGCTCTTCAAGCTCGGCGTTGACGAGAATCCGAAGAGCCTGAAACGTGCGCGTTGCAGGGTCCTGGCCCGGCTCTCGGGTCTTGACCGCACGAGCCACGACCGCGGCCAGCTCGCCTGTGGTGCGAACGGGGCTCCCGCCTTCGCGGCGAGCGACAAGCGCCTTTGCAACCGGAACAGCAAACCGTTCTTCGCCATAGTCTCGAATCACCTCTGCAATGCGGCGCTCGTCGGCACGCGCCAGAAAGTCCGCGGCAGTCTCGCCGCGGGTCGTGTCCATGCGCATGTCCAGCGGCGCATCGAAGCGGAAGCTGAAGCCGCGCGCGGGGTTGTCGATCTGCGGGCTGCTCACGCCCAGATCCAGCAGCACACCGTCGACGTGGGGCAGGTCCAGGCGCGACAAGGCCTGGGCCATCGTGGAAAAACCGTCGTGCACGATGGCAAACCGCGGGTCGTCCGCCAGGGCCTGCGCCGCTGCGATGGCCTCGGGATCCTTGTCGAAAGCCACCAGGCGCCCCTGGGGCGACAGTCGCTGCAAGATGGCGCGGCTGTGGCCACCTCGGCCGAAAGTGCCGTCCACGTAAATGCCGTCCGGCCGCGTCACCAGAGCCTCGACGGCTTCGGTGAGCAGGACGGTGGTGTGCTTCCAGGCCGGGTCCGCATCGCTCAAGGCGCTCACCCGATGAACAAGGTGTCGAGCTGGCTGCTCATGTCCTGCTCCAGGACAGCGGCCTCATGGGCGTCGTAGCGGGCCTTGTCCCAGAGCTCGAAGCGGTTGCCCAGGCCCATGAACACCACCTCGCGCTCCAGGCCGGCCCAGGCGCGCAGCTCCGGGGGCAGCAGCAGGCGCGAGGCGCCGTCGATGGCGGCCTCGGTAGCGCTGCCGATGTACAGCCGGCGCAGGCCGTCGGCCGAGGCCGGCAGGGTGTTCAGGCGGGCCTCGAACTGGTCCCACACCGGGCGCGGAAACAGGGACAGGCAGCGCACGTGGCTCTTGCTGACCATCATCTGGCCCTGCACGGCAGACACGAGCACATCCCGCCAACGGGCCGGGACGGTGATCCGCCCCTTCCCGTCCAGCGTGAGCACCGGACCACCCTTGAATGCAAAGACCGACACAAAAACCCACTTTCCTGCACTTCCGCGCACTTTATCTCACGCACTCCTCACGGGTCAATGCACCGAAGCGAAAAAATTCAATGGAATCAAGCACTTAGGTCTGGAATTGCAGGACTTTTGCCGAGGAAAAGCGTTCAGAACCAAGCACTTGCAAGGGCCACTGAAACCGCTTTGTGAGCAAGAGCAGCGTTTCCCCAGGCCGGTGATCGGGCGGGCACTGCGGGTTTCGCTGGACCATGCGGGCCCGGGCGCACTGCTAAATTCACCCCGACGGCACCACCACCGACATCCGCCGTGACGCACCACCCTGAGCACCCCACGATGACCCTCACCCCCGCCGCCCTGGCCGATACGCGCCACCACCTGCATCCGTACACCCAACTGCGCCAGCTGGAAAAGGACGGGCCCCTGGTCATCGTCAAAGGCGACGGCGTGCACGTGGAAGACGAACAGGGCAGGCGCTACCTGGAGGGCATGGCCGGCCTGTGGTGCGCCTCATTGGGCTTTTCCGAGCAGCGCCTGGTGGACGCCGCCGAGCGCCAGATGCGCACCCTGCCCTACTACCACTCGTTCTCCGGCAAGGTGCCCGGCCCCGTGACCGAACTGGTGCAGGCGCTGGACCGGTGGTCGCCCATTCCAGGCGCGCGGGTGCTGTTCGCGAATTCCGGTTCCGAGTCCAACGACACCGCGGTCAAGCTGGTGCGCTACTACAACAACGCCCGCGGCCGGCCGCTGAAGAAGAAGATCATCGGCCGCGTGAAGGGCTACCACGGGGTGACCGTGGCGGCGGCCTCGCTGTCGGGCATCCCCACCATGCACACGCACTTCGACCTGCCCATGGACGGCGTGGTGCGCGTGAGCTGCCCCCACCCCTACCAGTTCGCCCAGGACGGCGAATCGCCCGAGGCCTTCGCCCAGCGCCTGGCGCGAGAGCTGGAAGACACCATCGTGCGCGAGGGGCCCGAGACCGTGGCGGCCTTCATCGCCGAGCC
>JBIKMY010000101.1:0-7054 GCA_044358945.1 Rubrivivax sp. | reverse complement strand
AGAATTAGGGCATTCCCTAGGGTGGGTGCCTCAAGGTGCAAGACGTGGGGACGGATCCAGGTGCATCCAGCCCGCATGCACGGCGTCATCCAGCACTTCCCGGGCCTGAGCGCTCAGGGCGGCCACCTGCTTCGGGCCGAGGACCCGCTGGTCTGCGAGTTGCCGCATCCACCGCGCGTCCGGCCCGCTGGCGCGGAACGACTCCCCGTTGAGAAACACATGCCGGTCGTCGTACATCATGCGGGTGCGCGGGTCCAGCCTCACCCCGTGCCCTGCCTCCAGCGTCCCACCTGGCTGGAACCACACCTGGGGCTTGGGCTCGGTCAACCATTCGCCCAGCACGGCCTGCAAGCGACCGGGCTGGGCCAGCACCGCGTGGACAGCCTCGTGGGCGAAACGCTGAAGCGCTTCAGGCACCTGGCCCGGCGTCTGGGTTGCGGCCTGCCCAGGATCGCGGTAGCGACGACTGGCACGGGACCGGGACGGCCCCTCTTCAAGATCCTCCACATCGGCTGCGCGGGCCAGAAGTTCGCCCGCCAATTCCGCGACGGATGACGAGCGGAAGCCGACCGAACAGGTCATGCAATCGCCCCCCACAGCCACGCCGTCATGGCCCCAACGCGGCGGCAGGTACAGCATGTCGCCCGGCTCCAGCACCCACTCCTGCTCAGGCTGGAAATGCTGCAGGATCTTCAACGGCACGCCGTCCAACAGGCGGTCATCCCGTACCCGGCCGATGCGCCAGTGCCTGCGCCCTTGCACCTGGATCAGGAACACGTCATAGGCGTCCAGATGCGGCCCAACCCCACCACCCTCGCTGGCGTAGGACACCATCAGGTCGTCCAGGCGGGCATCTGGAACGAAGCGAAAGCGGCTCAACAGTTCATGGGCGGCGGGCACGTGCAGGTCCAGCCCCTGCACCAGCAGCGTCCAGGCGGGGCGTGACAGGGGCGGCAAGGCGCGCCGGGAAAAGGGGCCATGGCGCAGCCGCCATCCGTCGGCACTGCGGACCACGAGACGGCTTTCCACCTCCGGCAGCGACGCCAGCTTGAAAAGTTCGGTGCGAGGCACCGGCGGCTGCAGGCCCGGGAAGGCCTGGCGCACCAGCAGCGGCTTCTTGTGCCAGTGACGGCGCATGAACTGCTGCGGCGATTGCCCGCCCAGCATCGCCAGAGGTGTGGTGATGTCCATGCCACATTGTGGAGCGGCCCTGCGCCAGGACTGGAAGGCCCTGTGCGATCATCTTTGCATGAACATCGCCAAGCCCTGCGTCATCACCCTTACCTGGACGCTGACCGACGCGCAGAACCGCCCGATCGACGAACTGAAGGAGCCCACCGAGTTCCTGTTCGGTGGGGATGACCTGCTTCCCAAGATCGAGGAGGCCTTGCACGGGCAGGAAGTGGGCTTCGAGGCCCATCTGCACCTGGAGCCCGAACACGCTTTCGGCGACTACAACGCCCAGCTCGTGTGTTTCGAAGACCGCAAGCTCTTCCCCGAGGGGCTCGAGGAGGGCATGCGCGTGGAAGGCCTGCCGGCTGGTGCGGTCACGCAGGGCATGCCGTCAGACACGCTCTACACCGTGACGGAGGTCTACCCCTCGCACGTGGTGCTGGATGGCAACCACCCCATGGCGGGCATGGCCATCCGCATTCAGCTCAAGGTGCTGGATGTGCGCGAGGCCACGGAAGACGAAGCCGGGCGCGGGACAGTGGGCCGGGAGCTGCTGGCCGTGGTCGAGCCCCCGCCCCCCGGCGCGGCCCTGCATTGAGCCGGGGCGCTCAGCCCATTACCTCAGCCCGTTCCGGTAGAGCCGAACCCGCCCTGGCCACGGGTGGACGCGTCGAACGCCTGCACCTGGCGGAACTGCGCCTGGACCACGGGCACGATCACGAGCTGGGCAATGCGCTCCATGGGCTGAACCGTGAAGGCGGTCTGGCCGCGATTCCAACAGCTGACCATCAGCGGGCCCTGGTAATCGCTGTCGATGAGCCCCACCAGATTGCCCAGCACGATGCCGTGCTTGTGACCCAGCCCGGAGCGCGGCAGGATCATCGCGGCCAGCCCTGGATCCGCGATGTGCAGGGCGATGCCGGTCGGAATGAGCACGGCCTGTCCGGGTTCAATGACCAGGGGGCCGTCGGTGCAGGCCCTGAGGTCCAGGCCGGCACTGCCGGGGGTGGCGTAGGCCGGCAGGCACTCGGCCATGCGGGGGTCCAGCACTTTCAGATCGATCGTCGTCACTTCGCTCGCTCTTGCGTCACGGGGATGGAACAGACCGCACGGGCATGCGGCGGGGTCGGATGCACACGGTCTCAGGTGGTAGGCCGGTTCAGGCGCCCGGCGATCTCGGCCACCAGGCCACGCGCCAGGGTGAGTTTGTCGGCCCGGGGCACCTCGGTCTCGCCAGCCTCGTCCACCAGCACCAGGGCGTTGTCGTCCTGACCAAAGGTGGCCGGGCCGTGGTTGGCCACGATCAGGGGCACACCCTTGCGCAGGCGCTTTTCACGAGCGTGGCGCACCACGTCGTGGCTTTCGGCGGCAAAGCCCACGCAGTAGGGCTTCTGCGCTGGCGGCAGGCGGGCCACCGCGGCCAGGATGTCGGGGTTCTCGGTCATCTTGAACGCAGGCACCTGGCCCGAGCCGTCCTTCTTGATCTTCTGGTCGGCCGCGGCCAGCGGGCGCCAGTCGGCCACGGCCGCGGTGGCGATGAAGATGTCCTGGCCCGGGGCGGCGGCCATCACGGCCTCGTGCATCTGCAAGGCGCTGCGCACATCCAGGCGCTGCACGCCCGCGGGCGTGGGCAGATGCACCGGCCCGGCCACCAGCGTCACTGCGGCGCCGGCCTCTGCCGCGGCGCGGGCAATGGCAAAACCCATCTTGCCGCTGGACAGGTTGGTGATGCCGCGCACCGGGTCCAGCGCCTCGAAAGTGGGGCCTGCGGTCACCAGCACCCGCCGGCCCTGCAGCCGCTTGGGCTGGAAGAAGGCGATCACCGCGTCGCGCAGTTCCGCGGGCTCCAGCATGCGGCCGTCGCCGGTCTCGCCGCAGGCCTGCGCCCCATGGCCGGGGCCGAGCAGCAGCGCGCCATCGGCCACCGCCTGCGCCACATTGCGCTGCGTGGCCGGGTGCGACCACATCTCGCGGTTCATGGCCGGGGCCAGCAGCAGCGGGCAGCGCTCGCGTGGGCGGGCCAGGCACAACAGCGGCAGCAGCTCCTGCGTGCGGCCCTGCGCCAGCTGGGCGATGAAATCGGCACTGGCCGGGGCCACGATCAGGGCATCAGCCTCGCGCGAGAGGTCGATGTGCGCCATGTTGGCCGTCGGCCGGCTGTCCCATTGGTCGGTGAACACGGGCCGGCCCGTCAGGGCCTGCATCGTCACGGGGGTGATGAAGCGGCCCGCAGCCTCGGTCATCACCACCTGCACCGTGGCGCCGGCCTTGACCAGCTCGCGGGCGAGGTCGGCCGCCTTGTAGCAGGCGATGCCGCCGGACAAGCCGAGCACCAAGTGGCGGCCTTGAAGGTCGAGTCTTTCGGTCACCAGTGTCGCTCCTGTGGTGGGTGGCGCGGCAGTCTTTCAGCAGGGGACGCGCCCGCTCACGCCCCGTGGCACTTCTTGTACTTGCGACCGCTGCCGCAGTGGCATGGGTCGTTGCGCCCCGGAGTGTGAACCACTCGCAAGGGTGCGCGCTTGGGCGGGTGGTCGACCCACCACACGCGCAGGTCCTGCACGGCAAAGCAGGCTTCGTCGATGAGCTCGTCACGCGTGGGGTCGGCGTCCTTCCAGCCCTTGGCGGCAAAGGCGCGGAACTCGTCGCTGGCCGCATCCATCGCCAGCGCCGACACGGTCTCCAGCAGTTCGGCGTACACCGTCGCCAACTCTTCACGGGCGTCCGGTTCGGGCCAATCCGCGGCGAAGTCCTCCACCGCGCGGAAGAAGCCATCAGCCCAGGACATCCCCGTGACGAGTGCGGCCGCCTGCTCTGCGGTACAGATGCCGGCCTGCACCAGTTCCTGTCGGGCCTCGTCATCCCACACCTGCATCAGCGGTGCCAGACGCAGGTGGTCAGCATCGTCTAGCAGGGCCTCGGGGTCGAGTGCGAGTCGCAGTTCATCCAACCGCGCCTGCAGGGCGCTGCGCGCGGCGGTCTCGTCGGCCGGGTCGGCAAAGGCGCGCTCGAAGGCATCGCCGCACAACGGAGGCAGTACCTCTTCAAGAGGAATGGCACGCCAGCTGGCGGCCACCGCCGTGAGGTAGCCGTCGATGTCCTCCGTCGACAGGCTGTCATCGAAGCCGTACAGGCGCCGGCAGACGCTGTCGAAGGCCTCGACGACAGGGTCGAGCTCGTCGGCCGGCTCGGGCGCCGCAAGCGCCTGGGCGTCGGCGGCCGGTCCCGCTTCGCTCGCAGCGCTCAAGCCCGCTCCCCCACCCAACCGGCCACCGAGGCCAGGGCCTGGGGCAGGGCTGCGGCATCGGTGCCGCCGGCCATGGCCATGTCGGGCTTGCCGCCGCCCTTGCCGCCCACCTGCTGGGCCACGAAATTCACGAGCTCGCCCGCCTTGACGCGGCCGATGCTGTCAGCCGTGACGCCAGCGGCCAACTGCACTTTGCCGCCGTCCACCGCCGCCAGCACGATGGCCGCGGTCTTGAGCTTGTCCTTGAGCTTGTCCAGGGTCTCGCGCAGCGTCTTGGCGTCGGCGCCTTCCAGGGTGGCGGCCAGCACCTTCAGGCCCTTGACGTCCACGGCCTGGGCCATGAGTTCGTCGCCCTGCGCCGAGGCCAACTTGCCCTTGAGCGCAGCAATCTCCTTTTCCAGCGCGCGCACCTGCTCCAGCACCGCGCCCACGCGGCCCGGCACCTCCAGGGGCGTCACCTTCAAGGTGCCGGCCACGCCGCCCAGCGTGCCCTCTAGCTGCTGCAGGTAGGCCAGCGCGCCCTCGCCCGTCACCGCCTCCACGCGGCGGATGCCCGCGGCGATGCCGCTTTCGGCCACCACCTTGAACAGGCCGATGTCACCCGTGCGCTGCACGTGCGTGCCCCCGCACAACTCGCGGGTGGAGCCGATGTCCAGCACGCGCACCTCGTCGCCGTACTTTTCGCCGAACAGCATCATGGCGCCCAGCTTCTGCGCCTCCTCGATGGGCAGCACCCGCGCCTGCGTGGCCGCGTTGGCCAGGATCTCGGCGTTGACCAGGGCCTCCACCTGCGCGATCTGCGCGTCGGTGACCGGGGCGTTGTGGGCGAAGTCGAAACGGGTGCGCTCGGGTGTGACCAATGAGCCCTTCTGCTGCACATGCGCGCCAAGCACTTCGCGCAGCGCCTTGTGCATGAGGTGGGTGACGCTGTGGTTGCGCATGGTGCGGGCGCGTTGGTCGCCATCCACGCGGGCGGTGATGCGGTCGCCCACCTCCACCGCGCCCTCGACGATGCGGCCCTGGTGCCCGTGCACGCTGGCCTGGATCTTGATGGTGTCCTCCACCAGCACGCGGGCACGCTGGTTGCGCAGTTCGCCGGTATCGCCCACCTGGCCACCGCTCTCGGCGTAGAAGGGGGTGTGGTCCAGCACGATGACCGCGTCGTCACCGGCCTTGGCGTGGCTCACCGGCGTGCCCTCCACGTAGATGGCGGTCACGGTGGCGGTCTCGCACACCAGGTGCTCGTAGCCGTGGAAAGTGGTGGCCGCGCCGTCGTACTCCAGGCCCGCAGCCACCTTGAACTTGGCCGCCGCGCGGGCCTGCTCGCGCTGTCGGGCCATCGCGGCCTGGAAACCGCCCTCATCCACCGACACGCCACGCTCGCGGCACACGTCGGCCGTGAGGTCCAGCGGGAAGCCGAAGGTGTCGTGCAGCTTGAAGGCCGTCTCGCCGTCGATGCCGCCACCGCTGGAAAGCGCTGTCTCCAGCATCTCCATGCCGTTCGCGATCGTCTGGAAGAAGCGCTCCTCCTCCTGCTTGAGCACCTCGGTCACGCGCACGGCCTCGCGCCGCAGTTCGGGGTAGGCGTCGCCCATCTCGGCGGCCAGGGGCTGCACCAGCTTGTGGAAGAAGGGCTTGCGCGCGCCCAGCTTGTAGCCATGGCGGATGGCGCGACGCGCAATGCGCCGTAGCACGTAGCCGCGGCCTTCGTTGCCGGGAATCACGCCGTCCACCACCGTGAAGGCGCACGCGCGGATATGGTCGGCAATCACCTTCAGTGACGGCGTGGCCAGGTCGATGTCTGCCGAGCCGCCCACCGCCGCCACGGCGTCGCGCGTGGCCAGCAGCAGGTGGCGGAACAGGTCGATCTCATAGTTGCTGTGCACGTGCTGCAGCACCGCGGCCAGGCGCTCCAGGCCCATGCCCGTGTCAACGCTGGGTTTGGGCAGGCGGTGCATGGTGCCGTCTTCGGTGCGGTTGAACTGCATGAAGACGTTGTTCCAGATCTCGATGTAGCGGTCGCCGTCCTGCTCGGGGCTGCCCGGCGGGCCGCCGGCGACCTCGGGACCGTGGTCATAGAAGATCTCTGAGCACGGGCCGCAGGGGCCGGTGTCGCCCATCATCCAGAAGTTGTCGGACATGTAGCGCCCGCCCTTGTTGTCGCCGATGCGCACGATGCGCTCGGGCGGCAGGCCAATGACCTTCAGCCAGATGTCGTAAGCCTCGTCGTCCTCGGCATAGACCGTGGCCCAGAGCTTGTCCTTGGGCAGCTTGAAGTGCTCGGTCAGCAACTCCCAGGCAAACGAGATGGCGTCGTGCTTGAAGTAGTCACCGAAGCTGAAGTTGCCCAGCATCTCGAAGAAGGTGTGATGCCGCGCGGTGTAGCCCACGTTCTCCAGGTCGTTGTGCTTGCCGCCGGCGCGGATGCACTTCTGCGCCGTCGCCGCCCGCGTGTAGGGCCGCTTGTCGAAGCCCAGGAACACGTCCTTGAACTGGTTCATGCCCGCGTTGGTGAACAGCAAGGTGGGGTCGTCGCCCGGCACCACGGGGCTGGAGGCCACGGCCTGGTGGCCTTTGGACTCGAAGAACTTCAGGAAGGTAGAGCGGATGTCGGAGGCTTTCATGGGGAACTCGGGG
>JBIKMY010000100.1:0-7073 GCA_044358945.1 Rubrivivax sp. | reverse complement strand
ACGGTACTGCAGGTTCGGAAGGAACCGGCGCTTGGTCTTGTTGTTGGCGTGGGACACATTGTTCCCGACCATCGGGCGCTTGCCCGTGACTTGACAGACGCGTGCCATGAGGCTGCTCCGCTGCGAGAGGGCTCAGGCCCTCTCTGGGTTGACCGGGCTTCGCCGCCCGGAGTTGCCTTCACCGGGCCTTGCGGCCCGGTGTTGAAAATCGTCAAGCCCATCAGGCCTGACACTGTAGATTGCTGGCCCGCTTACAAATCCACTTTGAGGCGGATGCAGGTTTGGCAAAGCCTGCGATTGTAGGCCAAAAACCGGCCCATGGCCGGCCAGGAAGTTCAGTCGGCCTGCTGTTCGAGATAGCGCTGGGCATCCAGTGCGGCCATGCAGCCGGTTCCGGCGCTGGTGATGGCCTGGCGGTAGATGTGGTCCTGCACATCCCCAGCCGCGAACACGCCAGGCACGCTGGTCATGGTGGCCATGCCTTCCAGGCCGGTGCGCGTGACGATGTAGCCATCCTTCATCTCGAGCTGCCCCTTGAAGATGTCGGTGTTGGGCTGGTGCCCGATGGCGATGAAGCAGCCCTTGAGGGCCAGGTCGGTCGTCGATCCTGTCTGCGTGGAGCGCATGCGTACGCCCGTGACGCCGGAGGCGTCGCCCAGCACCTCGTCGAGGGTGTGCCACAAGTGCAACTCCATCTTTCCGGCGGCCACCTTGGCCATGACCTTGTCGACCATGATGGCCTCGGCTCGGAACTTGTCGCGTCTGTGGATGAGGTGAACCTTGGTGGCAATGTTGGAAAGGTACAACGCTTCTTCGACGGCGGTGTTACCGCCGCCTACGACGCAGACCTCCTGGTTCCGATAGAAGAAGCCGTCGCAGGTGGCGCATCCGCTGACGCCGCGGCCCATGAAGGCGGTCTCGCTGGGCAGGCCCAGGTACTTGGCGCTGGCGCCCGTGGCGATCACCAGCGCATCGCAGGTGTATCGCCCTGAGTCGCCCGTCAGGACAAACGGCCGGACATTCAGGTCCACGGTGTGGATGTGATCGAACACGATCTGGGTCTGGAATCGCTCGGCATGCTGCAGAAAGCGCTGCATCAGGTCCGGCCCCATCACACCCTGGACGTCGGCCGGCCAGTTGTCCACCTCAGTGGTGGTCATCAATTGCCCGCCTTGGGCCATACCAGTGACGAGCATCGGCTTGAGGTTGGCCCGAGCGGCATAGATGGCCGCCGTATAGCCGGCAGGGCCGGAGCCCAGGATCAGGACTTGTGCGTGCGTGGTCGATGTCGACATGGGGAGTTGCTCTTGAACGAGGTGACAAAAGTTTCGTCTGCGTACGGATATAGTGAATTGTGATCCGGTTCGCAAAGCCGAGCACCGTCACGTGCCACAGCTTGACGGTTTACGCGCGGCCGGTACCGCGCGAGTTTGCGGCCGCAGCGGCCGCGTTGGAGTGCATGGCATGTCGATGATCTCGAACCTGGAACTGATCCGCCGGGTGCCGCTGTTTTCGTTGCTCACCCCCGAGCAAGCGCAGACCGTTGCCTTGAACGTCATGAAGCGCCGCTACAAGCGCGGCGAATTGATCGTCGAACAAGGGGGCAAGACCGACGAGATGATCATCTTGCTGTCGGGCCGGGCCCGCGTGCTGACGTCTGATCATCGCGGCCGGGAGGTCATCCTTGCGACCCTGAAGCCGGGCGACTGCGTGGGCGAGATGAGCATGATCGACAACGGCCCCCACTCGGCCACGGTGCGAACCGAGGTGCAGTGCGATGCGCTGGTGCTGGCCCGGTCCTTTCTCGAGCGGTGCCTGCCCGAGCGGTCCAGCCTTTCTTTCGCCATCATGCACGGGCTGGTCGGGCGTCTGCGCCAGGCGAACCGCCAGATCGAATCCCTGGCCCTGCTGCACGTCTACGAGCGGGTCTTCCGTGCCCTGTTGAACATGTCGGAAACCGACAACGGTCAGCAGGTGATCAGGCGCCGCGTCAACCGTCAGGACCTGGCCAAGCTGGTGGGGGCGTCCCGAGAGATGGTCAGCCGCGTGATGAAGAACCTGGAGGAGCGGGGCGCTATCCAGACCCGGGAAGACGGTTCTGTTCTGGTGCGCGGGAACCTACTGGAAGACTGACCCGAAAGCCCCGGGCCACAATGCTTCCATGACCTTTCCCCTGGGATCCTTGCGTGCCGACGGTCCGGAACTTGAAGTGTCTGGCGTTGGCGCAGGCGTGCAGCCTGCCGCCCCGGGATTCGGGCTGTCACGGTTGCGGCTGGTGGTGTCCGGCGTGCTGCTGCTGCTGGCGGCGCTGGCGCTGTTGACGTATCACGCTTCCGATCCGGGGTTCAGCACCTCTGGTGCGCTCGGCGCTGGCCTGCGCAACAAGGCGGGCGTGGCGGGCGCTTGGTTTGCCGACGTGGCTTACTTCGTGGCTGGCTTTTCCGTATGGTGGTTTTGGGTGGTCGCCGCCAGAGGCTGGTGGTCTGCCCTGGCGCGCAGCTTGTGGCCGACGCCCGGCCCTGGCCCCGCTGCAGATCCATCGCAGCGCGCCTTGTTCTGGGTCGGCCTGGTGATGTTGCTTGCCGCCAGTTGTGCCCTGGAGTGGACGCGCTTGTACCGGCTGGAGGCGCATCTGCCCGGGCCTGCCGGTGGGGTCTTGGGCCATGTGCTGGGCCCCACGTCCATGCGGTGGCTGGGCTTTGCCGGCTCGGGCGTGTTCTGGATCGCCCTGCTGGTGGCGGGGGCGTCGATGGCCCTGCGCTTTTCCTGGGTGGACGTGGCTGACCGGCTCGGCGCGCGCCTGGACGGGCTGCGCAGCCGCAGGCAGGAGCGGCGGGAAATGGAGGAGGACGCCCGCATCGGCGAGCAGGCCCTGCGTGAACGCGAGCTCCAGGTGCAGGACCAGACCCTGGTGCCCGTCGCGGTGCCCCTGGTCATCGAACCGGTGCTGGTGGACGTGCCCAAATCCGAACGCGTGGCCAAGGAGCGCCAGCAGCCGCTGTTCGTGGAGTTGACGGATAGCCGGCTGCCGCAGGTGGATCTGCTGGATGCCGCGCCTTCGCGCCAGGAGTCCGTGACCCAGGAGTCCCTGGAGATGACCTCCCGGCTGATCGAGAAGAAGCTGGGCGATTTCGGCGTGGTAGTACGGGTGGTGGCGGCCACACCCGGCCCCGTCATCACTCGCTACGAGATCGCGCCTGACACGGGGGTCAAGGGCTCGCAGGTGGTGAATCTGGCCACCGACCTGGCGCGTTCCCTCAGCCTCGTACGGGTGCGCGTGGTGGAGACCATTCCCGGCAAATCCACTATGGCCTTGGAGCTGCCCAATGCACGCCGGCAGTCCATCCGCCTGGCGGAGATTCTGGGCTCGCAGGTCTATCACGAGGCGGCCTCCTTGCTGACCATGGGCCTGGGCAAGGACATCGTCGGTGCGCCCGTGGTGGCTGATCTGGCCCGCATGCCGCACTGTCTGGTGGCGGGCACCACCGGCTCGGGCAAGAGCGTGGGCATCAACGCCATGATCCTGAGCCTGCTGTACAAGGCCGATGCGCGGGACGTTCGCCTGATCCTCATCGACCCCAAGATGCTGGAGATGAGCGTCTACGAGGGCATCCCTCACTTGCTGTGCCCAGTGGTCACCGACATGAAACAGGCGGGCAACGCCTTGAACTGGTGCGTGGGCGAGATGGAGCGGCGCTACAAGCTCATGAGCCGCATGGGGGTGCGCCAGTTGTCGGGCTTCAACCGCAAGATCGACGAAGCTGCCCAGGCCGGGCAGAAAATTCCCAACCCGTTCAGCCTC
Source organism: Rubrivivax sp. (assembly GCA_044358945.1). Lineage (GTDB taxonomy): Bacteria > Pseudomonadota > Gammaproteobacteria > Burkholderiales > Burkholderiaceae_C > Rubrivivax. The sequence continues at coordinate 3,271 of JBIKMY010000100.1, read as the reverse complement.
ACGCCCGAGGAGCCCGAGCCGCTGGAGCGGCTGCCCTTCATCGTCGTGGTGATCGACGAGCTGGCCGACCTCATGATGGTGGTGGGCAAGAAGATCGAGGAGCTCATCGCCCGTCTGGCGCAGAAGGCGCGTGCCGCCGGCATCCACCTGGTGCTGGCCACTCAGCGGCCCAGCGTGGACGTGATCACCGGCCTGATCAAGGCCAACATCCCCACGCGGCTGAGCTTCCAGGTCAACAGCAAGATCGACAGCCGTACCATCCTGGACCAGCAGGGCGCCGAGGCCCTGCTGGGGCAGGGCGACATGCTCTACCTGGCCCCCGGCACGGGGTTGCCGGTGCGCGTGCATGGCGCTTTCGTCAGCGACGAGGAGGTGCACCGGGTGGTGGAGTACCTGAAGTCGCAGGGCGAGCCGAACTACATCGAGGGCATTCTGGAAGGCGGCACGCTGGACGGGGAGGGTGCTGACGGATCCGCAGGGGAGGGTGGCGCGGGCGCCAGCGGCGAGAACGACCCCATGTACGACCAGGCGGTTGCTGTGGTGCTGCAGCACCGCCGGGCCTCGATTTCGCTGGTGCAGCGCCACCTGCGCATCGGCTACAACCGCGCCGCGCGGCTGCTGGAGCAGATGGAGCAGTCCGGCGTGGTGTCGTCCATGGCCACCAACGGCAACCGCGACATCCTGGTGCCGCCGCGCGCCGAATGAACCGCAAAGGCACTCGATTGATCCGTCGTGCGCTGATCGCCGCCCTCGTTGCCGTCTCGACCCTCGGCGCCGTGCCCGTCCAGGCTGGCCCGGTGGAGACCCTCAGGGATTTCGTCCAGACCGTGCGCAGTGGCCAGGGCCGTTTCACGCAGACGGTCACCTCGCCTGACGGCAAGCGCCGCAAGGTGTCGCAGGGCGTGTTCGAGTTTCAGCGGCCCAATCGCTTTCGCTTCGTCTACGCCAAGCCCTTCGAGCAGATCATCGTGGCCGATGGACAGAAGGTGTGGATGTACGACCCCGACCTCAACCAGGTGAGCGTGCGCAGGCTGTCCCAGGCGCTGGGCGCCACCCCTGCGGCCCTGCTGGCCGGTGGCAGCCTGGACCAGGATTTCGAACTGGCGGCGCAGCCCCCGCGCGATGGCCTGGAGTGGGTGCAGGCCACACCGCGTCAGCGCGACGGCACCATCCAGACCATGCGCGTGGGCTTTCGCGGCAAGGAACTGGCTGCGCTAGAGGTGCTGGACCCCTTCGGCCAGCGCTCGCTGCTGCAGTTCCCCGAGTTCAAGGCCCATGCGGTGGTGCCTCCCGAGCAGTTCCGCTTCACGCCACCGCCCGGGGCCGATCTGATCGAGCAGTGAGCGGTGGCTGCGGGTTCGTTGTTCGATGATGATCCGGCCGGCGAGGTGCCGGTGGGCGTGGTGGGAACCAGGCCCGTGCAGGTGCCACTGGCCGAGCGCCTGCGCCCGAGCACGCTGGACGAGGTCATCGGGCAGACGCACCTGCTCGGCCCGGGCAAGCCTCTGCGCGTGGCTTTCGAGTCGCACCGCCTGCACTCCATGATCCTGTGGGGCCCGCCCGGTGTGGGCAAGACCACACTGGCGCGCCTGATGGCTGGCGCGGTGGAGGCCCGATTCATCGTGCTGTCTGCCGTTCTGGCGGGCGTGAAGGACATTCGCGAGGCGGTGGAGCAGGCCCAGGCGGCGCGCGCCGCAGGGCGGGGCACGCTGGTGTTCGTCGACGAGGTGCATCGCTTCAACAAGGCGCAGCAGGACGCCTTTCTTCCGCATGTGGAAAGCGGTCTGTTCACCTTCATCGGGGCCACGACCGAGAACCCGTCGTTCGAGGTCAACTCCGCGTTGCTGTCCCGCGCGACGGTCCATGTGCTCAGGCCTCTGGACGACACCGACATGCGCCAGTTGCTGCAGCGTGCCCGGGAAGTGCTGGGCGCTCCACCCTTGACCGAGTCCGCCGCCACGCGTCTGGTGGCACACGCCGATGGCGACGCCCGGCGGCTGCTGAACGCTTACGAAAACACGGTGGCGGCGGCCGGCCCGGTGGCCGAGATGGACGAAGCGCTGCTGGAGCGGGCCCTGGGCGAACAGCTGCGTCGCTACGACAAGGGCGGCGACCAGTTCTACGACGCCATCTCGGCGTTGCACAAGTCGGTGCGCGGCTCGGACCCCGATGCCACCCTGTACTGGCTGGCCCGCATGCTCGACGGCGGGGTGGACCCCCGCTACGTGACGCGCCGTCTGCTGCGCATGGCCAGCGAGGACATCGGTCTGGCCGACCCCCGTGCCCTGCAGCTGTGCCTGCAAGCGGCCGAAGTCTACGAGTGCCTGGGCTCCCCCGAGGGTGAGCTGGCGCTTGCCCAGGCGGCGGTCTACCTGGCCGTGGCGCCGAAGTCCAACGCGGTGTACAGCGCCTGGAACGCCGTGCGCGCGTGGGTCAAGGCGGACGGCACGCGCCCCGTGCCCGACCGTTTGCGAAACGCGCCCACGGCGCTGATGAAGTCCCTCGGTCATGGCCAGGGCTACCGTTATGCCCACGACGAGGACGGCGGCTTCGCAGCGGGTGAGCGCTATCTGCCCGATGGCATGCCCGACCAGCAGTTTTACGCGCCGGTGTCGCGGGGGCTGGAGATCCGCATCGCCGAACGTCTGGCGCAGCTGCGTGCGGCCAACGCCCGGGCGCGTGAGGCGGGTCCCTGACTTGCACAGGGTCAACCGGGGCGGGGTGAGGCGACACGGGCCCTAGAATCCCGCCCCACCGCGGGATAGGCGCGCACTGGCCCTCATGGCTTGGGGCACCGCGAGCGACACTCTGAGACGGCATGCTGCAGGCATGCGCTACCCCACCGGTTCAGCAAGCACAACGCCCTGGAGGCCTTGGCAATGGAAACATTCGTTCAGCAGATCATCAACGGGCTGGTCCTGGGCAGCATGTATGCACTCGTGGCCCTGGGCTACACCATGGTCTATGGGATCATCAACCTCATCAACTTCGCCCACGGTGAGGTCTTGATGGTGGGTGCCCTGACCAGCTGGACGGTGGTGACCTTGCTTGCGAGTTCCGGCCTGCCGGGCTGGGCTCTGTTGCTGATCTCGCTGGTGTGCGCCATCGTCGTGTGCTGCGTGCTCAACTTCGCCATCGAGAAGGTGGCCTACCGGCCCCTGCGCAACGCACCGCGCCTGGCGCCGCTCATCACCGCCATGGGGGTGAGCCTGTTGCTGCAGACGCTGGCCATGATCAACTGGAAGCCCAACCCCAAGCCATACCCCATCCT
>JBIKMY010000099.1:0-7080 GCA_044358945.1 Rubrivivax sp. | reverse complement strand
CAGGGGCATCTGGTACGCGCCGCGGTGGAACTGACCAAGGACTGGCGCACGGACCGGGTACTACGCCGGCTGGAGGCCATGCTGGCCGTGGCCGACCGCGAAAGCTCGCTCATCATCACCGGCAATGGCGACGTGCTCGAGCCCGAACGCGGCATCGTGGCCATCGGCTCGGGCGGTGCGTATGCACAAGCCGCCGCCATGGCCTTGGTGGAACACACGACGCTGGAGCCGGCGGCTGTGGTCGCCAAGGCGCTGGGCATCGCAGGCGACCTTTGTATCTACACCAACCAGCAGCACACGATCGAAGTGCTGGAATGACGCCAACGATGTCCACCACTGCCGCCATGACCCCGCGCGAGATCGTCTCCGAACTGGACCGACACATCGTCGGCCAACAGGCCGCCAAACGCGCGGTGGCCATCGCCCTGCGCAACCGCTGGCGCCGCCAGCAGGTGGACGAGAAGCTGCGGGGCGAGATCACGCCCAAGAACATCCTCATGATCGGCCCCACGGGCGTGGGCAAGACCGAGATCGCGCGGCGTCTGGCACGGCTGGCGGACGCCCCCTTCATCAAGGTGGAGGCGACCAAGTTCACCGAGGTGGGCTACGTCGGCAAGGACGTGGACACCATCGTGCGTGATCTTGTCGAAGTGGCGGTCAAGCAGGAACGCGAGCGTCAGGTGCGCCTCAAGCGCAGCCAGGCCGAGGACGCCGCGGAGGACCGCGTGCTCGACGTGCTGGTGCCCCCACCGCGCTCCGATCTGGGCCCCAAGGACGGCACTGCGCGGCAGATCATGCGCAAGCGCCTTCGCGAGGGCGCGCTGGACGACAAGGAAATCGAGATCGAGGTGGCCGACGCCAAGCCCGCCGTCGAGATCATGGGCCCGCAAGGCATGGAGGAGATGGCCGAACAGCTCAAGGGCCTGTTCTCGCAACTGGGACAGAGCCGCCGCTCCACACGCACGCTAAAGGTCCGCGAGGCCTTGAAGATGCTGGTGGACGAGGAAGCCGGCCGGCTCGTCAACGACGAGGAGATCCGCGCCAGCGCACTGGCCCATGCCGAGGCCAACGGCATCGTGTTCATCGACGAGATCGACAAGGTCGCCTCGCGGGCCGAGCACGGCGGCGCCGACGTCAGCCGCCAGGGCGTGCAGCGCGACCTGTTGCCGCTGGTGGAAGGCACCTCGGTGAACACCAAGTACGGCATCGTCAAGACCGATCACATCCTGTTCATCGCCTCAGGCGCCTTCCATCTGGCCCGGCCCAGCGACCTCATCCCGGAACTGCAGGGGCGTTTTCCCATTCGCGTGGAGCTGTCTTCGCTGGCGGTGGAGGATTTCGAGGCCATCCTGACCAGCACGCACGCCAACCTCATCCGGCAGTACCAGGCCCTGCTGGCCACGGAAGGGGTGACGCTGGACGTCACACCAGAGGCGGTCAAGCGCCTCGCACAGATCGCCTTCGAGGTGAACGAGCGTACGGAAAACATCGGCGCGCGTCGCCTGGCTACCGTGCTGGAGCATCTGCTGGACGAGATCAGCTTCGATGCTCCCCAAAAACAAGGGCAGACCGTGTCCATCGACGCGGCGCAGGTCGAGGAGCGGCTGGGGGCGCTCGCCCGCAACGAGGACCTGTCTCGCTTCGTGCTCTGAGCGCCTGGGCAGCTGGGGCTCGCCAGGCGACGCCGGGGCACCAACAGTCGCGGCCACTACCCGGCGGCTGACGCCTCGCCGCCCAGCCGCTCAGCCTGCAGCACCAGCAGGCCATCGAAGATCAGCGAGTCCAGGAGCTCGTGCTCGATATTCAGGTGCGGCGACACCTTCCAGCCCGCCCCGCCGGTCATCAACACCCTGGGAGGCGTACCGCACCGGTCTCTGAGGTGGCGCCACATGCGCTCGATGGTGCCCGTGATGGCATAGGTGCCGCCACTCGTGAGAGCGTCGCTGGTGTTGGTGGGGAACGGTACCACCTCGCCCGTGGGCACGCGCAACCCGGCCGTGCCTCCTTCCAGGGCGCGCAACATGATGCCGTGGCCCGGCACGATGAGCCCCCCCAGAAAGTGCCCATGCTGGTCCAGCGCGTCGACCGTCACCGCCGTTCCGATCATCACCACCACCACGGGGCGGGGGACGGCCTCCAGGGTGGCGCGGTGCCGGGCACCCACCTGCGCAACGAAGCGGTCCGCTCCCAGGCGGCTGGGGTAGTCATAGCCGTTGGTGACGCCTCCCGCCATGGCGCCCGGCACCACCCAGCGCGGCGCCACGTCCCACAGCTCGAGTTGTTCCTCCACGCGTCTGCGAACGGCATCGCCCGCCACGTTGCAGCCCAGCATCACCTGGGGCGCAGCAAGTCGCGCCCACTCCTGTTCGGCCAGGAGGTCGATGTGCTCCAGGAACACAGCCCCGTGGGTCAACATGCGCGCGCCCGGACGGGCGGCCTCGAACACGGCCCACTTGAGGCGGGTGTTGCCGATGTCGATGGTCAAGAAGTTCACGTCGCTGCTCCAGCGGAAGGGTGCATTCGCTGATGGGGCGACATCCTAGGGCAGGTCGAGGGGCCTGGGGCCCACGGAGCCCTACGGATAAACCATGCAGTTCCCTCCAGCGTCAGCGAGTGCACAGGCCGGTGGTGGCATCATTCAAAAGCCTTGCGCTCTCCCTGAAGGGCGCACGCTCGCCTGAACATCACCCCCATCGCCCACGGCAACCCGCACCATGACCGACCTCAGCGCTGAATTCAAGGCCTTGGCCGAGTACCGCCCCGCACACAAGGTGCGCTTCGTGACGGCCGCCAGCCTGTTCGACGGCCACGACGCAGCCATCAACATCATGCGCCGCATCCTGCAGGGCATGGGGGCGGAGGTGATCCATCTGGGCCACAACCGATCGGTGGACGAGGTGGTCACCGCCGCACTGCAGGAGGACGTGCAGGGCATCGCCATCAGCAGCTACCAAGGCGGCCACGTGGAGTACTTCAAGTACATGGTGGACCAGCTGCGCCAGCGCGGCGGTGAACACATCCAGGTGTTTGGGGGCGGCGGCGGCGTGATCGTCCCTGCCGAGATTCGCGAACTGCAAGGCTACGGCGTGAGCCGCATCTACAGCCCCGAAGACGGCCAGCGCATGGGTCTGCAGGGCATGATCGGCGAAATGCTGATGCGCTGCGACACGGACCTGGCCGCCCAGGGTCCGACAGCAGCCTTGGCCGTGCAGGGCCACACGGATGCTGCGTGGCGAGCCCTAGCTCGCACCATCACGGCGCTTGAGAACGGGCGGGCGTCGGACGAACTGAAGGCTCAGTTGAAGGCGGCTGCCGCGGGCACCCGGATCCCGGTCCTGGGCATCACTGGCACGGGCGGCGCCGGCAAGTCCAGCCTGACCGACGAGTTGATCCGGCGCCTTCGCCTGGACCAGCAGGATGCGCTCAGGATTGCCGTGATCTCTATTGATCCGTCACGGCGCAAGAGCGGTGGTGCCCTGCTGGGCGACCGCATCCGCATGAACGCCATCGGTCCCTGGCAGGCCGGCCCACGGGTGTACATGCGCAGCCTGGCCACGCGGGATTTCGGCAGCGAGATCAGCCAGGCCCTGCCCGATGTGATCGACGCCTGCAAGGCCGCAGGCTTTGACATCATCGTCGTGGAGACCTCGGGCATCGGGCAGGGCGACGCCGCGATCGTGCCGCTCGTGGACGTGCCGATGTACGTCATGACGCCCGAGTTCGGCGCGGCCAGCCAACTCGAGAAGATCGACATGCTGGACTTTGCCGAGTTCGTGGCCATCAACAAGTTCGACCGCAAGGGCGCTGCCGATGCCTTGCGCGATGTGGCCAAGCAGGTGCAGCGCAATCGTGAGGCGTGGTCGGCGCGCACGGAAGACATGCCCGTCTTTGGCACCATGGCCAGCCGGTTCAACGACGACGGCGTGACCGCGCTGTACCAATCGCTGCTGCCGCGACTGGCAGCACTGGGCCTGAAGGCGGCGGTGGGGCGTCTGCCCCAGGTGTCCACCCGCCACAGCACGCACCAGACACCCATCGTGCCGGGCGCACGCATACGCTACCTGGCCGATATCGCCGACGTCGTACGTGGCTACAAGCGCCGCGCGCTGGCGCAGTCACAACTGGCCCGCGAAGTACAGCAACTCAAGTCCACAGCCGTCATGCTGCAGGTGGACAAGCCGGGCCGGCAGCGCGCCGTGGAGGCCGTGATGGACCTGGCCACCCAGCGCGAAGCTCTGCTGGACCCGCAAGCCCGCAAGTTGCTGGCCCAGTGGCCCGAGATGCAAAAGGCCTATGCCGGTGACGAGTACGTCGTGAGAATTCGCGACAAGGAAATCCGCACCCGCCTCACGCACGTCACGCTGTCGGGCAGCAAGATCCGCAAGGTGAGCCTGCCGCAGTACGGCTGCGACGGAGAAGTTCTGAAGTGGCTGATGCTGGAGAACGTCCCGGGCTCCTTCCCCTACACCGCAGGCACCTTCGCGTTCAAGCGCGAGAACGAGGACCCCACCCGCATGTTCGCCGGCGAAGGCGACGCCTTCCGCACCAATCGGCGCTTCAAGCTGCTGTCAGAGGGCATGCCGGCCAAGCGCCTGTCCACGGCGTTCGACTCGGTCACCCTGTACGGCTGTGACCCCGACCCGCGGCCCGACATCTACGGCAAGGTGGGCAACTCCGGGGTCTCCATCGCCACGCTCGAGGACATGAAGGTGCTGTATTCGGGCTTCGACCTCACGAGCCCCAGCACCTCGGTCAGCATGACCATCAACGGACCGGCGCCTGCCATCCTGGCGATGTTCATGAACACGGCCATCGACCAGAACCTGGACAAGTTCCGACAGGACAACGGGCGCGACCCGACGGATGACGAGACGGCCAAGATCCGCTCCTGGACGCTCGCCAACGTCCGGGGCACGGTGCAGGCTGACATCCTGAAGGAGGACCAGGGGCAGAACACCTGCATCTTCTCCACGGAATTCAGCTTGAAGGTGATGGGCGATATCGCGGAGTGGTTCGTTCAGCACGACGTGCGCAACTTCTACTCGGTATCCATCTCGGGCTACCACATTGCCGAAGCGGGCGCCAACCCCATCAGCCAGCTGGCCTTCACGCTGTCCAACGGCTTCACCTTTGTCGAGGCGTATCTGGCGCGGGGCATGCACATTGACGACTTCGCTCCGAATCTGAGTTTCTTCTTCAGCAACGGCATGGACCCGGAGTACACCGTGCTGGGTCGCGTGGCCCGCCGAATCTGGGCCACAGCGATGCGCGACCGTTATGGCGCCAATGATCGGTCTCAGAAGCTCAAGTACCACGTGCAGACCAGTGGGCGCAGCCTCCACGCTCAAGAGATCGCCTTCAACGACATCCGCACGACCTTGCAGGCCCTGATCGCCGTCTACGACAACTGCAATTCCTTGCACACCAACGCCTACGATGAGGCCATCACCACTCCTACGGAAGAAAGCGTGCGGCGTGCAATGGCCATCCAGCTCATCATCAACCGGGAGTGGGGGCTGGCGCGCAACGAGAACCCCAACCAGGGGGCATTCATCATTGACGAGCTGACCGAGCTGGTTGAAGAGGCGGTGTTGACGGAGTTCGAACGCATCGCCGAGCGCGGAGGCGTACTCGGCGCCATGGAGACGGGCTACCAGCGGGGCAAGATCCAGGAGGAGAGCATGCATTACGAGATGCTCAAGCACACGGGAGAGCTGCCCATCATTGGAGTCAACACCTTCCGCAACCCGCAAGGTGATGTGGTGCCGCAGAGCATTGAACTCGCACGGTCCACCGAAGAGGAAAAGCAGAGCCAGCTCGCTCGCCTGCAGTCGTTCCAGCTTCAGCATGCTGGATCGGCCAGCCACATGCTGAGTCGTCTGCAAGCCGCTGTGCTGGAGAACGGCAATGTGTTTGACGTGCTGATGCAAGCCGTACGCGTTTGCAGCCTCGGCCAGATCAGCCACGCGCTTTTTGAGGTGGGTGGGCAGTACCGCAGGAGCATGTAGCACTCCGCGCAGCTTGCGGCGACGTAGCCGCCCGGCCTGGATGGCGGCGTCGTGAGTGTGGAATTGAGCCGGGTTTTCATGCCGGTTCTCAATCTCATGACGGGGCCTGTCGGATAGAGTCGATGTCATATGCGCGTCGACTCCGATTTCATTCGTGAACCGCTCGGTTCTCTGGGCGCTTGGGCTACGGCGTTTGAGTGGGAACAGCTTCCCGTGCTGAGTGCCACGGTGGCGGAGATCGAACGGTTACGCCGAATGGAAGATGACGTGGATGCCCACCGGCTTTCCGATGTCATCTCACGTGACCCCTTCTTGACCGTCAAGCTGTTCGCCTATCTGGCCAAGCGCAGGCCGGGGCGGGAAGAAACCGTTCCAGAGACGGTGACGGGGTGCCTGCTGATGTTGGGCATCCCGCCATTCTTTGCGCATTTCACCGGGCTGCGGACGGTGGAGTCGGTCCTCTCGGCAGATGCTGCGGCTGTAGATGGGTTGGGGGCCGTGCTGGACCGATCGCAGCGCGCCTCTGACTTTGCACTCGCATTCGCGGTGCACCGCATGGATCATGACGCGCCATTGATCCACAGCGCAGCACTACTGCACGAGTTCACGGAAATGCTGTTGTGGCTGAAGGCGCCTCGTCTGGCGGGCGAGATCGCCCGACGCCAGAGGATACTGCCGCAACTCAGGTCATCCGATGCACAGCGCGCCGTGTTGAAGGTGTCGCTTGCTGAACTGCAGCAAGAGTTGATGACACGTTGGTACATCCCGCAGGCACTGACTTCGTTGATCAATCCCGAACTTGCAGGGTCATCGGCACAAGCACTGACCGTCGAGTTGGCTACACGAGTGGCTAGGCACAGCGCCAAGGGTTGGGACAACCCGGCAATACCTGATGATGTGCGAGATATCGCTGAACTGCTTCAGATCGGCGTGGAACCCGCTCAGCACCTGTTGACCGAGATAGACAGCCGAGATTGAGAGCAAGGCAACGTCTAGCGACACGATTGACGACTCGTGTCCGAACCTGAGACAAATCAGTCCAGGGACGAAGTGATCCCCAAAAGACAACTTG
>JBIKMY010000097.1:0-7082 GCA_044358945.1 Rubrivivax sp. | reverse complement strand
CAACTACGCGGTGCTGGCCTGCACGGGCTTTCCCACCTGCAATGGGCAGTGGTGGCCCGAGATGAACTTCGGCGAAGGCTTCACGCTGCTGCGCGAGCTTGGGCGCTCGGGCGAAGGCAGCTTCATCCCCATGCAGGCGCTGGTGGCCATCCATATGGTGCACCGCATCGTCGCCCTGGTGTTGTTTGCCGGTTTGTGCGTGCTGGCCTGGCGCCTGTGGGCTGGTGCAGACGCGGCGATGCGCCGCACGGCCGTGTGGCTGCTGGGGCTGGCCCTGTGGCAGATGATCAGCGGGCTGTCCAACGTGGTGCTGGGCTGGCCGCTCGTGGCCGCTTTGGCGCATTCGGCCGGGGCTGCAGGGCTGGTGGCGGTGACCACCTCCTTGATCGCGCGGGCGAGGGCTGGTGAGCGCCACCGCACCGCGCCCTCACGGATGGAGGTGTCTGTGGACCGCACCCGCCGGCTGGCCTCCTAGAATCAGTGGCTGTTCTCATGACCTCCACCGCCCTTCCCGTGGCGCCCGCGACCAACCGCTGGGCGCAGTTCTACGCCCTGACCAAGCCCCGGGTGGTGCAGCTCATCGTCTTTTGTGCACTCATCGGCATGCTGCTGGCCCAGCCCGGGATGCCGGACTTGAAGGTGGCCGGCGCCGCCGTGGTCGGCATCTGGCTGGTGGCTGCCGCGGCGGCCGCCTTTAACTGCCTGGTGGAGCAGCACATCGATCGCAAGATGGCCCGCACGTCCTGGCGCCCCACGGCCAAGGGTGAACTCACCAACACGCAGACGCTGCTGTTCTCAGGCGCGCTGTGCGCTCTGGGCAGCGTGGTCTTGTGGGTGTGGGTGAATCCGCTGACCATGTGGCTCACCTTTGCCACCTTCGTGGGCTACGCGGTGATCTATACGGTGGTGCTCAAGCCGCTGACGCCTCAGAACATCGTCATCGGCGGGGCCTCGGGGGCCATGCCGCCGGTGCTGGGCTGGGCTGCGTTACGCAACGACGTGGGCCCCGAGGCCATCGTGCTGTGCCTGATCATCTTCCTGTGGACCCCGCCGCACTTCTGGGCCCTGGCGCTGTACCGTACCGAAGACTACCGCCGGGCTGGGCTGCCCATGCTGCCGGTGACCCACGGGCCCGAGTTCACCCGCCTGCAGGTGCTGCTGTACACGCTGGTGCTGTTCGCTTCCACCTTGCTGCCCTTCATCATCGGCATGAGCGGGTTGATCTACCTGGCCAGCGCCGTCGTGCTGGGGGCGATGTTCATCCACTACGCCTGGCAACTGTGGCGGCATTACAGCGACGCCCTGGCGCGCAAGACCTTTCGCTTTTCCATCTGGCATCTGTCGCTGCTGTTTGCCGCGCTGCTGCTGGACCATTACCTGGGCCCGGTAGTGCAGGGGTGGATGCGGTGAACCGCCTGTCGAGCAGGCGTCGGCTGTGGCTGACGCTGGGATTGGCGGGTTTGACGGCCGTGGCGGGTCTGGCCGGCTGCGACCGTGCTGGCGCTCCAAGCTTCAAGGCCATCGACATCACGGGCGCGGACTACGCCCGCGAACTCTCCCTGACCGACCCCGACGGCAAGCGCCGCAGCCTGGCCGAGTTCAAGGGCCGTGTCGTGGTGATGTTCTTCGGTTTCACGCAGTGCCCGGATGTGTGTCCCACCACGCTGGTGGAACTGGCGGCGGTGAAGAAGCAGCTGGGCGCTGACGGGGACAAGGTGCAGGGCATCTTCGTCACTGTCGACCCCGAGCGCGACACGCCCGAGCTGCTCAAGGCCTACGTGGACAACTTCGGCGCCGGCTTCATCGCGCTCAGGGGCTCACCAGAGGAAACCCTGGCCGCCGCCAAGCACTTCAAGGTGTTCTTTGCCAAGGTGCCGGGCAAGACCGAGGGCAGCTACACCATCGACCACACCGCCGGCTCCTACCTGTTCGATCCCCAGGGCCGGGTGCGGCTGTTCACCCGCCACGGCACCGGGGCCGAAGCCCTGGCGCACGATTTGAAGCTGCTGCTCTCCGGGCGGTGAGGTTCGCCTTCGGCACCCTCCATGAGAAACGGCCCCGGAGGGCCGTTCGGTTGAGGAGTGCAGGTCAGTGTCAGACAGCGGCCTCGATGGCCTTGCGCATCTTCTTCATGGCTGCCACCTCGATCTGGCGGATGCGCTCGGCGCTCACGCCGTACTCTGCGGCCAGTTCGTGCAGGGTCATGCCGCCGCTGGCGTCATCGTTCACCTTCAGCCAGCGCTCCTCGACGATGCGGCGGCTGCGGGCGTCCAGCGCCTCCAGCGCGTGGGCGATGCCGTCGCCGGCCATCCAGTCGCGCTGACGGGCCTCGATGTGGCGCGTGGGCTCATCGCGATCGTCAGCCAGATAGGCGATGGGCGCGAAAGCCTCGTCTTCGTCGTCTCCCTGGGGTTCCAGCGCCACATCCCCGCCCGACAGGCGGGTTTCCATCTCGATCACTTCCTCGGGTTTGACGTTGAGCTCGCGCGCCATACGGCTCACCTCGGCGGGCGTGAGCGTGCTGCGGTGCGTTTCGCCTTCCTCAGCCTCGGCCTTCATGCCCTGCTTCATCGAGCGCAGGTTGAAGAACAGCTTGCGCTGGGCCTTGGTGGTGGCCACCTTGACCATGCGCCAGTTCTTCAGGATGTATTCGTGGATCTCGGCCTTGATCCAGTGCAGCGCGTAACTCACCAGGCGCACCCCTTGCTCGGGGTCGAAGCGCTTGACGGCCTTCATCAGGCCCACGTTGCCTTCCTGGATCAGGTCACCCTGCGGCAGGCCGTAGCCCAGGTACTGGCGCGAGACCGACACCACCAGCCGCAGGTGCGACAGCACCATTTGCCCGGCGGCCTGGACGTCGCCGTCGTCGCGCAGACGCCGTGCCAGCGAGCTTTCCTCCTGCGCCGACAACATCGGCAACCGGTTCACGGCGCTGATGTAGGCGTCCAGGTTACCAAGCGAAGGCAGCAGCGACCAGGGGTCGCGAACGGCAAGGGCGGCGGCAGGGGAAGTGCTCATAGACCTTTCAGTGTTTACCCTGATATTTCAGGCACAAGGAAATATTAGCACTCTCCACGCAAGAGTGCTGATTGATCTGAGGCAAGCAATGCCCATGCAGGGGGTGTCGGCGCGGTCGATCCTCCGCGATCGGTATGACCTGGTGATTCAGAGGAGGTCGTGCGCGGCCAGGCACAGAGCCGGAACAATTGGCGAACCGCCGACATGATGCGTTAGCTATGGCTCGCTAGGCGGTCCGGACGGATGCACGTGGATCGTTGCTCACAGGTTCGGCCGTCAGCTCTCACCCACGGTGCCTGCGACTTCCTCGAGCACCTGCTGAAGCACCTCGACAGCCCGGGTCAGCCCAGGTTCCTCAACGGGGAAGTGACCACAGCCCTCCAAAGGCACATGGCGTGTGGGCGCAGAGATGTTTCGCAGGAAGGCCAGGGACATCTCTGGCGGGGTCCAGCGATCCTGCGTGGGGTGAATCAGTGTCACAGGTACTTCACGAAAGTCCTGGGGCGGCACCTCGGGCCTTGAGAAGAGGTAACTCGCCAGGAACCCCAATGACACGCGGCTGCCGCCGCCTCGGGCGTCCATCCCGCACAGACGGCTCAGGGCCGGATCACGGGAGATGGCGTGCATGGGCGCCACCCAGCGCATCGGCACCCGCAGCCGAGCGAGCCCTTCGCCCTCGGCCAACCCGGACATGAGCGGTCGCATCAAGCGCACGCTGGCAGCTCCACCCCAGCGGGACAAGGCGGGCCAGCACACAGAGTTGGAAGGGTCCAGCAGACAGGTCACCACCAGATGCGACACGGTACGTGGCACGCGCGCGCATGCTGAGTAGCCGAGCAGCCCGCCCATGCTCCCGCCCAGCACCACCAGGGGCCGCTGGTCGGCTGCAGTTTGCGCACGCAGCAGGTCGGTGACGCAGTCCACCCAGTCCGGGTAGGTGACGGCTGCGGGGTCAGGCACCTCGGTCAGACCGTAGCCTGGAAGATCTGGGGCAAATGCCTCATAACCGGCAGCATCGGCCAGCGCTGCCAGAGGCCACAGTGCACCGGAGTGGCCTCCTGCCCCATGGAGCACCAGCAGCCGTGCTCGAGCTTGGGGGCGTGGCAGCCTCAGCATATGCACCCGCATGTCACGCCAGCGCCACCAGACGGACTGTGGCTGACCCACCGCCAAAGCACGCTCTCGCCAGTGGGGAGGAATGAAGGCCAAGTATTCAGCGGCTTCAACAGGTCTGGGCATTGCAATCAGCTTACCGCCTCTGGCCTGCCTGTTGATGACAGCCGGTACGGCTGACACTCCATGAGCGGCACATCTGTACGGTCAACCCGCTTGGTTGAAAGCTCACTTCAGGTGCAATCGGTTCCACACCATGCCCTTGATCCGTACCCTTTCCGCCCAGTCCACGCATCTGGCAAGCGCGATGTCAAGCCCGGCGCTTGCCCGGAATCCGGTGCCAGCGAGAATCCAGGGATGGGCGATCACGCTGCGTAGCAGTGGGTCGCCCCGTTCATCCGAAACCGCAATGCCTCTGCCCAACCCGCCGACATGCACTACGACACCACGCGCGATCACCACGGCCTGAAGTTCGACCCCTTCAAGGCCCTGGTGGCGCCACGGCCGATCGGCTGGATCGGCACGCGCGGTGCCGATGGCACCCCTAACCTGGCCCCGTACAGCTTCTTCAACGCGGTCAGCGACAAGCCGCCGATGGTGATGTTCTCGTCGGCCGGCTTCAAGGACAGCCTGCGCAACGTGCTGGCCAGCGGCGAGTTCACCTGCTCTATGGCCACCTGGGATCTGCGCGAGGCCATGAATCTGAGTTCGGCCGCGGTGCAGCCCGGTGTGGATGAGTTTGCGCTGGCCGGCTTGCACACCGCGCCGTCATTGACGATTGCCGCACCCCGTGTGGCGGAGGCGCCGGCTGCGCTGGAATGCCGGCTGTGGCGCACCCTGGAACTGCCACAGCCCCAGGCGGGCGGGACGGCCTACACGCTGGTGTTTGGCCAGGTGGTGGGCATCTACATCAACGACGCGATGATCCAGGACGGCCTGGTGCAGACGGCCGAGATGCGCCTGCTGGCACGCATGGGCTACATGGATTACGCGGTCGTCACGCCTGACAACTGCTTCACGCTGAACCGGCCGAGGGCCAGCGCCGACGGCCTGTCCGCCACGGTGCAGCCCGGGCCCTGGGACGGCGTGTACCGCTGATCTGGCGGCCGGGGGTCGAAGACAGGTTGTCGCGTCGCCTGCGCAGCTGCAGGCCCTCGGGTCACGCCAGCCGTCCGCCCAGGCGCTGTGCCAGCCAGTCCGCTACCCGGTTGGCGCCCACCTGGCGGTTGTCTTCCTGGCAGTGCTCGCTGCCGCCGTCGTGAACGGTCAGCACGTCCAGCGTCTTGTCTGCCGAACCGACGGCGTCATACAGGCGCTGCGCGAAGTCCAGCTGGACGATGTTGTCGTTCTCGCCGTGGATGCAATAGAAGGGACAGGCGATCTTTTCGGCGATGCCGGGCAGGCGGTAGTCTTCCAGCTTCTTCATGCAGGCGTCGATGTCGGGGCGGCCGAGCACCCAGGGCAGCTGAAAGCCCGGGGCGGAGAGCTTGGTGCCGCCCGCGCTCATGATCTTCAGGCGACGCTGCCAAGACTCGTGGTAATCGAAGTGGCCACCCCAGGCCACGCAAGCGGCAAAGCGCGGCTGCATGGCGGCGGCGCGCGGGGCGTAGTAGCCGCCCATCGAAAAACCCATCACCGCCACCCGCGCCGGGTCAACGTCGCCGCGGCCGCACAGGTAGTCCAGCGCTGCCGTGGCGGGCACTTCGTAGTCGTAGCGGCTGGGGATGCCCTGCAGACGCAGCGCCTCGCCCTGGCCCGGGCCATCGATGGCCAGCACGTGGATGCCGCGGTTGGCGATCTCGATGGCACCGAACAGCACGCTCATTTCCTTGGCGTTGTCCAGCCCGTCGAACATCACCACGGCAGGCGCCTGCGCCGGCACGTTGGCGGCCTTGACGAAGTACGCCGGCAGCGTGGTGCCCTCGTAGGGCACCTGCACGAAGCTGATGTTCGGATAACGCACCGACAGGCCCTGGCGGAAGCTGCGCAGGCAGTCGCGGTAGGTGGCCCACTTGCGCTCCGATGGCGGGATGAAGCGTTCACCGCAGAAGTAGTAAGTGCCGGCGCGCAGCCAGTAGGCGGCGGCGGTGAGCAAGCGGCCTTCGGCGGCGGCGGCATCACCAAAGCCTTCGATGCGGCGCGCCATGTCGGTCCATTCCTGCCACCAGCGCTCGTTGTCGCCAATGTGGCCGCGCAGCCGCTGGCCGATCTGGTCGATCTCGCTGATCGAGGCCGCGCCCCAGGTCTGCATCTCGATGCCGAACATCATGCCCTGCGACCACATGTGGTTTTCAGGGAAGTACTCGAACCAGTGGCTCAGGCGATGGGTGGAGGTCATGAACAAATCGCGATCAAAGTGGGTCAGGGGCCATAGGCCAGGGTGCGCTGGTCGATGCCGAGCGCATCAGTCAGCCAGTCGAGCATCAGCTCCTGGCCCAGCGTGGGGTTGTCGTGCTGGCAGTGCTCGGCACCGGTCTCTTCGGCCTCGGTCAGCCGCAGCGTGGCCTTCACCCCGTGCCGCTGCGCGTAGTCGAACACCGTCTTGGCGTTCTCCACGCCCAGCACGTCATGGCCGCCGTGGATCACCAGGAACGGACAGCGCATCTTCTCCAGCACGCCCTCCAGCTTGAAGGGCTCGGCAATCTCGGCGGACTCCTTCATGTTGGCGCCGCCAAAGACCCAGCACATGTGCTTGGCCAGGCCATGGGAGTCGTCGCGCGTCTTCCAGCGCGCGCCGATGTCCCACATGGCCCCGTGGGCGATGCAGGCCGCCAGACGGGGCTCCATGGCGCCGGCGCGCGCGGCGTAGTAGCCGCCCAGCGAGGAGCCGCTCACGGCGATGCGCGTCGCATCCACGTCGGTGCGCGCCGTGAGCCAGTCGATGCACTTGCCCACCGGCACTTCGTAGTCAAAGCGCGTGGTCACGCCGTGACGCCGCACCATGCCGCCCT
>JBIKMY010000098.1:0-7082 GCA_044358945.1 Rubrivivax sp. | reverse complement strand
AGGAAGTGCTCGGGCACGCCCTTGACGGGCGGCAACACACCCTTGGCTTCCTCGCCCATCAGGTCGATCGCGGCCTGGAAGTAGCAGTGGGCGTGCACGTCCACCGTGCGGGCACGCCGCCCCTTCAGCACCACGGGGGCGCGGGTGGGTTGGGGCGCGGCCCCGCCGCCACCGTCGGGCATGACGCCGCTGTGCAGGGGCAGCCCGGCGCAGCCGCAGAACCAGAAGCCGTTGCCGTGGCGATGGGCGGTGGGGGATCGTGGAAAGAGCCAGTTCATGGGGTCGCGGGGCAGGAGGAGAGGGTGGCCGCGGCGCGCTCCACCGCACGGATCATGCGGTTGTGGGCGCCGCAGCGGCACAGATGCTTGTCCAGTGCCTGCACGATGGCCTGGCGCGAGGGTGTGGGGTCGCGCGCCAGCAGCGCGGCCGCGGAGGTGACGATTCCGGCCACGCAGTAGCCGCACTGCGCCGCCCGTTCCTCACAGAAAGCGGTCTGCACGGGGTGGGGCTGATCGACGGTGCCCAGGCCCTCGACCGTCACGATCCGCCTGCCTTCGACGGCCCACAGCGGCAGGTTGCAGGCGGTCTGCGGCTGGCCGTCCACCAGCACCATGCAGGCGCCACACTCGCCCTGGCCGCAACCGAACTTCGGCCCGCTCAGGCCCTGTTCATCGCGCAGCACGGCCAGCAGCGGCACGGCGGCGTCGGCATCCACAGTGCAGTCTTGGCCGTTGAGGTGAAAGCGGGGCATGGGGCGTGCGGGGCGTTGGCGGGGCATGACAGGAGGAACGCGCGGATGTCAGGCCGACTCGGCGGCATGCACCGCCTGCAGCAGGTTTCCCGGCGTCAGCGGCAGCGTGCGCACGCGCACGCCCAGGGCATCAGCCACCGCGTTGGCGATGGCGGCGGCCACCGGGCCTTGTGCCGCCTCGCCGGCGCCCAGGCTGGGTTGGTCCGGGCGGTCCAGCACGTGCACGCGCACGTTCGGCACTTCGGAAAAGCGCAGTACGGGGTAGCTTTCCCAGTCTGTGCTGGTGAGGCCTTCGCGGGTGAAGGTGACCTGCTCCTTCAGCGTCCAGCTGGTGCTTTGCACCGCGCCGCCCTCGATCTGATTGACCACGCCGTCCAGGTCCACCACCGTGCCCACATCGACGGCCAGGTCCAGGTCGAGCACACGCACCACATCGGTCACGTGCACGCGGGCGATAACGGCGCACCAGGCGCCGGTGTTCTTGTAGCGCGCCCAGGCCAGGCCCTGGCCAGAGCCCTCAGTGGCGACCGACCCGCGGCCCCACCAGTCCGAGCGTTCCGTCACGGCTTCCAGCACCGCCAGGGCACGCGCGTCGTCCAGGTGGCGGCGGCGGAACGTCAGTGCATCCTCCCCCAGCGCCCGGGCGATCTCGTCCATGAAGCACTCGATGGCGAAGACGTTGGCGTAGGCGCCCAGGGCGCGCATGGCCGAGGTGCGCAATGGCATCACGGTCAGGCGGTGCGTCAGCACCTCCAGGTTTGGCACCGTGTAGGCGGGCACCGCGTTGCGCTCGGCACCGCCGCCGGCGGCCAGCGGTGGGTTGATGGGCAGCGGCAGCGCGGTGGCATCGGCGCGCTCGCTGGCGGCCAGCAAGGTGGGCGTCCTGGCGCGGCCGGGGCGTGAGCTGTAGCCGTTGGCCCAGAGGGCGTGGCGCCAGTGGGTCAGGCGCCCGCTGTCGTCCACCCGGGCCTCCAGGGCCACCAGTTGCGCTGCCCCCACCGGGCTGTGGGTGAGTTCGTCTTCGCGCGACCACAGCACGCGCACCGGCCGGCCCGGGTGCCTCAAGGCCATCAGAACGGCGTCCAGCGCCACGTCGTCGGCGCCGTTGTGGCCGTAGCAGCCTGCGCCCTCGACATGGTGGACCGTGATGGCGCTCTTGGGCACCGGCACGGCTTCACGCGACAGCGCCAGCACCAGGTCGTCGCGCAGGTTGTGGATGCCCTGGCTGTGCGTCCAGACCTCCAGCGCCGCGCCATTCCAAAGTGCGATGGCGCACGAAGGTCCGATGGAGGCATGCGCCAGATAGGGCTTGAGGTACTCGGCGCTGAAGACGCGGCCGCCGGTGCCGGCCTCGAACTCGCCGCGCCGGGCTGTGACCGTTTGCTCGCTCGGCGCCCCGCGCAGGAATTCCGGCATCGCCTGCATGTCGGGCAGAGGACCTCCTGGGCCCCAGGGCAAGCGGGCGCGCAGGCGCTCGGCCGCGGCCTCAGCATCGCGCTCGCGCTCGGCCACCACGGCCACGAAGCGGCCATCCACCCAGGCCTGCACCGCACCTGACCCCGTTTGCAAGGGGGCCAGGGCCTCCAAGGCGCCGGGCGCCAGCGCAGCGTCCAGGGGCGCATCCAGCAGGGGGGGGCGCAGCACGCGGCCGTGCAGCATGCCGGGCAGGCGCAGGTCATGCAAGAAACGCGCTTGGCCGTGCACCTTCGCCGCCAGATCCACGCGGGGCCAGTTGGTGCGCCCCAGCAGGGCGCGCTGCTCGGGCGGCTTGGGCAGATGCCGCCCCGCGTATTCGACGTCCAGATCGGCCGCGCTCAGCAGGGACCAGTAGCTGCCCAGCGCCTGTCCGTCTGTCCCGCTGAGGTGCCCGCAGGACAGGCGGATGTCGCGGGCGTTCAGGCCGCTTCGTGCGGCGGCCCGCTCCAAGGCCAGGCCGCGCACTTCGGCGCAGACGTGGCGCAGGGCGCCACCGCTGTCCTGCACCGACAGGCTGCCGGAGGTCATGCCCTCGTCGGGCCCGTGGGCGGTGCTGGCGCTCACCACCCGGATGGCGCTGAGCGGCAGATCGAGTTCCTCGGCCGCGATCAACTGCAGCGCGGTGAGGATTCCCTGGCCCAGCTCCGCCTTCCCGGTGAAAACGTCCACACGGCCGGCGTCAGCCAACTGCACCCACTGTGAAAGACGCCGGTTGGTGTGCAGACTGCCGGGCAGCTGCGCCCGACCGTCTGCACGGTCGATGACGAAGCCGCGTGGGGCGTTGGTGGCCGTGGACATCGGGTGTGCGGATCGGTTCGCGCGTTCTTCAGACCAAGGGCGCGATGCCCAGTTCGCCCGCGAGTGCGCTGAGGTCGGCTACCACGCCTGCTGACAGCGGAATGCCGCTGGCCGCGTACTGCTGACGCCGATGGTGACTCTGCTCGCCGGGCAGCCAGATGCGTTCAACGCCCGGCAGGCGTTCGGCCCCGCGCAGGTCGCGTACCAGCTTGTCCACGGCGTGCTTGAAGTCCTTCGGGTCACCGAAGGCGGCGAGGTCGATCACCAGAATCGCCTGACCCGTGTTGGTCACACTCACATGGTCGGCGTTGAAGTCGATCACTTCGCGCCCCATGGCCGCGCCGCCCAGCGTGCCGGCCAGCAGGCCCACGATCAGTGCCAGGCCGTAGCCCTTGTGTCCGCCGATCGGCAGCAGAAAGCCTTCGTTGGAGCGGTTGGGGTCCAGCAGCGGCTTGCCCTGGCGGTCGATCATCCAGCCTTCGGGCATCAATTCGCCCGCCTTGGCCTTGGCCTTGACCTTGCCGTAGGCGGCCACGGTGGTGGCCATGTCCAGCACCACGGGGGGTTCTTCATCCGTCGGCACGCCCGCCGAGATCGGGTTCGTCGACAAGAGCATGTCCATACCGCCCCAGGGCGGCAGGTGGTTGGCATTGCCCACGGCAAAGTACAGCCCCAGCATGTCGTGTTCCAGGGGCTTGCGCGAGTACAGCGAGGCCGGCCCGGCGTGGTTGCTGTAGCGCGTGCTCACCCAGGCCACGCCGGCCTGGCGTGCCTTCTCGATGGCCAGGTCCACGGCC
Organism: Rubrivivax sp.; assembly: GCA_044358945.1. Lineage (GTDB taxonomy): Bacteria > Pseudomonadota > Gammaproteobacteria > Burkholderiales > Burkholderiaceae_C > Rubrivivax. The sequence continues at coordinate 3,260 of JBIKMY010000098.1, read as the reverse complement.
TTCGTAACCACGAGGTGGCCCATGCCGTTGTCGCCATCCACCACCGCCATGGCGGCGCGCTCGCGCACCACGCGGATGTTCGGGTGCTTGTTGATGCCGCCAGCACGGATGCGCTTGATGTACTGCGGCAGGCGGATGGCGCCGTGGCCGTCCGAGCCCTGCAGATCGGCCTCGGCCATCAGCGCGGCCACCTGGGCGGCATCGGCCTCGGGCAGGCCCTGGCTCAGGAAGGCAGACTGGATGAAGGCTTTCAGGGCCTCGAACTGAACGATGGCGGCAGGCATGGCGAAAGGGCCGGGAGGGCCGGGTCAGGATGCCGTCAGGTTAGCAGTCGCGGTGCCGAAGTCCAATGCTGGATTTGGCCTTTGCCATATCATTTCGGCATCGCATCAGGGTGAACCCGGAGAACGAACTTGCACCTGCGCACCCTTCGCAATTTCATTGCCGTCGCCGACGCTGGAAGCCTCACCGCTGCTGCGGCTGCAATACCGATCGCGCAACCCGCGCTGACGCGCCAGTTGCGTGAACTGGAGCGCGAAATGGGCGTGCAACTGGTGCAGCGGCTGCCGCGCGGCGTGCGCCTGACGCCGGCAGGCGTGACCTTCTACGAGTCCGCCCAGCGCATCCTAGCCGAAGCCACGCAGATGACCCAGCGCCTGGCGCGCAGCCGCCCCGGCAGCCGTGCAAGCGTCACCGTCGGGGTGTCGCCCACGCTGGCGCGCGTGTTGCTGCCGGGCCTGTTCGAGCATTGCGCCAACAGCCCGCAGGACGTGGTGCTGCGCTCGCGCGAAGCGTTCACGCCCGCGTTGCTGGACTGGCTGGAGCGCGGCATCATCGACATGGCGGTGGTGACCAACCCCGAGTCCGGCCGTCCCTTGAACCTGCAGCCGCTGCTGGGTGAGCCTTTCGCGCTGGTGGCGCATGCCACGCTGCGCGTGGGCGCGGTGGTGTCGGTGCCGCAGTTGGCGCGCATCCCCGTGCTCATGACCAGCCTGCACCGGGGCATCCTGGAGCGGCAGATGCGCTCGCTGGGCAAGACCTTGAACGTGCAGGCCGAAATCGACTCGGTGGAAGCCATCCGTGAGCTGGTGATGCGCGGCCGCTGGGCGACCATCATGCCGGTGTCGGTGTTCAAGGCCCACCCGCTGCCGCCCGAACTGACGCTGTCGGAGATTTCCGGCGTGCAACTCAACCGGCTGCTGGTGCTGGCCACCCGCACCGACCCACGTCCGCCGACGGCCCTGGCCCTGGTGCAGGAAATGCTGGACGCGGAGTTCTCACGCCTGGTGCGTCAGGGCACCTTCAGTTTCGGCCCGGGGCAAGCAGAAAGCCCAGCACCTCGCGGTTGAAGGCTTCGGGCTGTTCGAGATTGGCCAGGTGCGCGGCCCCGGCCAGCACCTTGCACTGCGCCCCTGGCCAGTGCTCGGCGATCCGCTGGGCCATGGCTGGCGGTGTGCCCAGGTCCTGATCGCCCACGAGCACGAGGGCTGGGTGCCGCAGGGCGCGCAGCCCTTCCAGCGTATCCACGCCGGCGATGGCCGCACAGCAGCCAGCGTAGCCCTCCACGGGCGTGCCGGCGATCATCGCGCCCACCTCGGCCATCAGCGCCGGCTGGGCCTGGCGCGTGGGTTCGGTGAACCAGCGTGCGAGCGTCGGCTCGACCAACGCCGCCATGCCCGAGGCCCGGGCCGCCTGCGCCCGGTCAGCCCACATCTGCGCCACATTGGGCGCTCCCTGGCCGGTGGTGTCGGCCAGCACCACGCGGTCCAATGCCTGCGGGTGCCGCAGGGCCAGCACCTGGCCGATCATGCCGCCCATGGACAGGCCCAGCCAGTGGGTACGCGCCACGCCCAGGTGTGCCAGCAGGCCCTGCACGTCGTCGGCCAGTTGCTCCAGGCGGTAGGGGCCTGGCGGCGCGTCCGTCTGGCCATGACCGCGCGTGTCGACGTTCAGCACGGTGAAGTGCTGCTTCAGCAACGCCACCTGCGGGGCCCACATGCCGCCATGCGCCGCCAGCGAGTGCGACAAGGTGATCCACGGGCCCTGGCCCGAGATCTGGTAGTGGATATCGATGTCGCCGATGCGTGCCTTCATGAGGAGTCCTGCGCGGTGAGAGAGGGGCCGTGGTGTCAGGGTTTCGGGCCGCCGCAATCCGGCGCCAGGCCCACGGACTCGATGCCCGCCACGGCGGCGATCTCGTCATTGGCCGAGGTCTCGCCGCTCACGCCCACGGCGCCCAGCAACTGGCCCTGCGCATCGCGGATCAGCACGCCACCGCGCACGGGCACGAGGTTTCCCTCGCTCAGGCCCTGCACGGCCTGGATGAAACCCGGCACGTGGCCGTAGCGCTTTTCCAGCTCCTGCCCGCCAAAGCCCATGCCCAGGGCGCCCAGGGCCTTGCCGCGGGCGATCTCGAAGCGGTACAGGCTGGTGCCCTCTTCGGCGAGGAAGGCCTTGACGGTGCCGCGCGGGTCCAGCACGGCCACGGCCAGGGGCAGCATGCCGGCCTGGCGGCCCTTGACCAAGGTGGCCTGCGCGATGCGCAGCGCCGCGTCCAGGGTGACGGAAGACAGGGTGTAGGTGAGGCTCATGGTGGGGTTGCGAGAAACAAAGGGGTGGTAGTCAAACGCCGATGGCGGCGTTCACGCGGGGCATCACCTCGGTGGCAAACAGCTCCATGGAGCGCTTGCCCAGGGCGGGGTCCTGCCAGTCGTGGCAGGCATAGACCAGGTTGCCGAAGTCTCCCACCTGTTCGCGGAAGGCGAGGATCTGGTCCACCACCGAGTTCACCGTGCCCGCCAGCACCAGGCGGTTCGTGACGTGCTCGGGCGTCACCTCGCTGTCGGGCATGGCGGGGTCGGTCTTGAACACGTTGCCGCGCCCGCCGCCCACCAGCTTGCGCACCAATTGCTTGAAGTAGAAGTGGTACGGCCCCCCGGCTTCCAGCGCGTAGCGCCGCGCCGTGACATCGTCATCGGCCACGAAGATGCTCTTGGCCACGCGCCAGCCGTCAGGCGAAGCCACCTTACTCCCTGCGTTGCAGCCTTCCACATATTTCGGCCAGTGCGTCTTCACCCACTCGGGCATCAGGAAGTTGGCCGAGATCGGCCCCCAGCCGCGCTTGGCCATCTCAGCCACGCCCTGCGAGAAGGGCGCTACCGCCGTGCCCACGATGGGCGGGTGCGGGCGCTGGAAGGGCTTCATGATGAAGCCTTGGCCGATCTCGGGGATCATGGTCTTGCCCACGGAGACGTTCCAGA
>JBIKMY010000096.1:0-7089 GCA_044358945.1 Rubrivivax sp. | reverse complement strand
CTGGCGCAAGACGGTGCGGTTCCAAGCGGAGGGCCAGGAGGTGCGTGCCCTGCTGGGCGCGCATCTGGTGCTGCCCTTGCTGGCCATTGCCGTGTGGCAGGTGCAGGAGGCCGCGGGCTGGTGGCCTCCCGCGAAGCCCTTGGACATGTTTGCTGATCCGCCGCTGGACACCCTGGCGCGCGCCGCGCCCGGCCTGCGTCTGGACTGGCGCTGGATGGCCCTCGCGGGCGTGCCCCTGGCCGCTGCCGTGTACTGGCTCATCCGCCTGCGTCGCCCGGCGATGCTGGCTGTGGTGATCACCCTGCTGTGGCTGGTCACCTTTCAGGCCGTGGCCGGGGTTCTGCAGGCCATGGGCCTGGCCTTCCATGGCATGACGGTGTTCATGCTGCTGCTGGGCGGCATGACGCTGCTGGGCGGCTTCTACATCGACCTCAAGGCCCGGCCGGCGGGCCTGCCGGACTTCGCACGCTGGCCGTACCTGTGCGGCGCGGCGTTGCTGGGCGCGGGCTGGCTGTCGCTGTCCGCCGTGCCGGGGCCCCTGGTCTTGGCTCGCTACGCTGCCTGGCTGTGTTTCCTGGTCGCAGCGCTTTCCGTGTCCCGGCCCTCGCTGGTGGCGCTGGCCCTGGCCATCGCAGGGCTGGAGTTGGCGCTGGGGGTGGGGGCCCTGGCCGGCTCCAGTCTGGCCATCGCGGGCGTGTGGCTGGTCTGGTTGACCCTGGTGGCTGGCCTGCTGACCTGGATGTTCCCCCGCGCGCACGGCTGGTCGCGCCGCTGGCAGTTCTGGATGCCGCGCGCCTGGCGCGAGGCCCTGGCCCAGCCGCCGGGGTGAACGTCGTTCTCCGATTCAAAGGTCCATCCGGCGGCTTTCACTTGCTTTCTTCATTCCCTTCATCCCTCACTCCGCAACCCTCATATGTTCAGCACCACCATCGCCGGCAGCCTGCCCAAACCCGCCTGGCTCGCGGAAACCGAGAAACTCTGGCCCCAGTGGAAGGCGCAGGGTGCTGAGCTGGCCCAGGCCAAGCTGGACGCCACGCTGCTGTGGATCAAGGCCCAGGAGGACGCTGGGCTGGACGTCATCGGCGACGGTGAACAGTCGCGGCAGCACTTCGTGCACGGCTTTCTCGAGCAGGTCGAGGGCATCGACTTCGAGCACAAGGTGGAGATGGGCATCCGCAACGACCGCTACAAGGCCATGGTGCCGCAGGTAGTGGCGCCGCTGAAGCTCACGGGCCGCGTGCACGCCACCGAGGCGCGCTTTCTGCGCGCCCACACCACGCGCCGCATCAAGTTCACCTTGCCGGGGCCCATGACCATCGTGGACACCGTAGCCGACCGCTTATATGGCGACCGCGTGAAGATGGCCATGGCCTTTGCCGAGTTGCTCAACCAGGAAGCCCTGGCCTTGCAGGCCGACGGCGTGGACGTGATCCAGTTCGACGAGCCGGCCTTCAACGTCTACATGGCCGAGGCGGCGGATTGGGGCGTGCGTGCGCTGGAGCGGGCGGTCCAGGGCCTGACTTGCACCACTGCCGTGCACATCTGCTACGGCTATGGCATCCAGGCCAACATCGACTGGAAGAAGACGCTGGGCGCGCAGTGGCGCCAGTACGAGCAGGTATTCCCCGCGCTGGCGGCCAGCTCCATCGACCAGGTGAGCTTGGAGTGCATCCACTCGCAGGTGTCGGCTGAGCTGATGGCGCTGCTCAAGGGCAAGGACGTGATGGTGGGCGTGATCGACGTGGCCAGCGAGCAGGTGGAGACGCCCGAAGAAGTGGCTGACACCATTGGCCGCGCCCTGCAGTTCGTGCCCAAGCAGCATTTGATCGCCTGCACCAACTGCGGCCTCGCGCCCATGACGCGGGCGGCCGCCGAAGGCAAGCTGCAGGCCCTGGCCGCCGGTGCTGCCCTGGCGCGCGAGCGCTACGCCGCCGCATGACGCCCCCGCCACCGCTGACCGCGCTGGCGGACCTGCAGCCGCAACTGTCCTCGGCCGGCTTTGCCGTGCTGGACGCCGCCTCCCTCAGCCGCTGGACGGGCGCTGCGCCGGCCAATCTGCAGGCCTTGCAAGCGTTCTGGGACGATCTGCCGCCCGACGCGCACTTGCGAGATGGCGGCCGCTACCGGCGCCGCCGTCACAGCTGCTTTGTGGTCGAGAGCGGGCAGGTGGCCCAGGTGCCGCACCGTGCCCACTGGCAGCCCGTGGAGTACAACGCCCTGCACGGGGGCTTTGAACGCTGGTTCGAGCCCATGGCGCCGGCCATGGCGCAGGCGCCTGCCTTTGCCGCGCTGCTCCAGGCGCTGGCCGTGTGTGCCACAGGTCTTCGCCCGCAGGTCGGGCGCTGGTTTTGCGAGGCCCACCCCTTTCGCATCGACTGCACCGATGGCATCGGCCGCCCCACGCCCGAAGGCGCCCACCGCGACGGGGTGGACCTGGTGGCGGTGGTGCTGGTGGCGCGCCACAACGTCAAGGGTGCGGAGACCCGCGTCTTCGACGCCCGCAGCCCGCAGGGCATGCGTTTCACGCTCACCCAGCCTTGGAGCGTGTTGCTCCTCGATGACGAACGGGTGATCCACGAGAGCACGCCCATCCAGCCCCTGGACCCGTCCCAAGCAGCCTACCGCGACACGCTGGTCCTGACGCTGCGTCAGCAAGGCTTCCAGGGGCCCGGGGCAGGACCCTGACACCCGCAGCCGTTGAAGTTCCCCGTCATCCCCCGGGCTGAGCCCGGTGAACCCTTCTGAACCCACATGACGCTTGCCATTACCTTCGACGACGTGGCTGCCGCTGCGCAACGCCTGACCGGCCACGCCCACCGCACCCCCGTGCTCACCTCGCGCACGGCCGACGAACTCACGGGCGCCCGCGTCTTCTTCAAGGCTGAGAACTTCCAGCGCATGGGGGCCTTCAAGTTCCGCGGGGCTTTCAACGCGCTGGCCCGGTTCAGCCCGGCGCAGCGCGAGCGCGGGGTCATCGCTTTTTCTTCGGGCAACCACGCCCAGGCCACAGCGCTGGCGGCTCGCATCCTGGGCATGCCCGGCGTGATCGTGATGCCGCAGGACGCCCCGGCCGCCAAGCTGGCGGCCACGCGCGGCTACCAGGACGGGCAACCCGGCAGCGAGGTGGTGCTGTACGACCGCTACACCGAAGACCGCGAGGCTATCGGGCGCAGGCTCGCGCAGGAGCGCGGCATGACGCTCGTGCCGCCCTACGACCACGTCGACGTGATGGCGGGGCAGGGCACGGCGGCGCTGGAGCTGGTGGAGCAGGTGCGCGAGATGGACGGCGGCGGCCTGGACGCGCTGCTGGTGTGCGTGGGCGGTGGCGGCCTCATCTCGGGCTGCGCGGTTGCGGCCACCCACCTGCTGCCCGGCATCGACGTCTGGGGCGTGGAGCCCGAGGCGGGCAACGATACGCAGCGCAGCCTGGCCGAAGGCCGCATCGTGCACATCGATACGCCCAAGACCATCGCCGACGGGGCGCAAACCCTGCACAGCGGAGCGCTGACTTTCCCGGTCATCCAGGCCCTGGTCAAGGGCATCGTGACGGTCAGTGACGAAGAACTGGTGCAGGCCATGCGCTTCTTTGCCGAGCGCATGAAGATCGTGGTGGAGCCCACGGGCTGCCTGGGTGCCGCGGCGCTGTTGTCGCGCGTGGCCGGCTTGCCGTGCCTGAGAGGGCGCCGCGTGGGCGTCATCCTCTCAGGAGGCAATGTGGATGTTCGGCGTTACGCCGAACTGCTGGTGTCCTGAGGGCCCCCAGGGTCCGGGCGGTGCCCGACCCGGCCCCCCGAGGGGGCGCAAGAAAACTTGGGAGCGGCCCGGCGTTTTCTTGAGGATCAGGCCACGCTCACGCGCAGCTCGCCCAGGCCCGCCACCGAGCCCACCATCAGGTCGCCGCTGACCACAGCAGCCACGCCTTCGGGGGTGCCGGTGTAGATCAGGTCGCCAGCTTGCAGCTCCCAGGCGGCCGACAGGTGTTCGATGGTCTCTTGCAGGTTCCAGATCAGCTTGGAGACATTGCTGCGCTGGCGGTCGGCGCCGTTGACTTGCAGGGCGATGTCGGCGTTCAGCACGTCGCCAGCCTGATCGGCCGGGGTGATGGGGCCGATGGGCGCGCTCTGGTCAAAGCCCTTGCCGATGCACCAGGGGCGGCCCTGCTTCTTCATCTCGTTCTGCAGATCGCGGCGCGTCATGTCCAGGCCCACGGCGTAGCCGAAGACGTGCTTCAGGGCATCAGCCGCCTTGATGTTGGTGCCGCCCGTGCCGATGGCCGCCACGAGCTCGATCTCGTGGTGCAGGTTCTTGGTCAGCAGGGGGTAGGGGATGGAGCCGGTCTGGCCTGCATCCACCACCACGATGGCGTCTGCCGGCTTGAGGAAGAAGAACGGCGGCTCGCGGCCGGTGAAGCCCATCTCCTTGGCATGCTCCTCGTAGTTGCGGCCCACGCAGTACACGCGGCGGACCGGAAAACGCTCGGCACGGCCCACAACGGGTACGCTGACGACGGGAGGCGGGGTGAACAGATAGCTCATGAAGGGACCCTGGGTGAAGAATGGGAGGAGAGGGTGAAGTGAAACGCTGAGACAGTGGACTCAGCGCGGCGTGGCATCGCCGCTTTCGACGACGACATTTTCGACGATGCCACCGCCATCCCGGCGGAAGGCCGCCGCGGCCTGGTACTCGGGGGACTGGAAGCAGGCCACGCCCGCCTCCAGCGTGGGGAACTCGATGACCACATAACGGTTGAAGGTGTCGGGTCCCTCATTGACCTGGTAGCGGCCGCCCCGGGCCAGGACCTTGCCGCCATGCGCAGCCATGATGGCGGGCACGAGATCTGTGTAGCGCTTGTACTGCACGGGATCGTGGATGACGCAGCGGGAGAGCCAGTAGGCGGCCATGGTGAGTTCCTGTGGACGGTTTCGGGAGAGGCGGTCAGCAGATGGCGGGCGGGCGGAAATGGCGGACAGGCTTCACTTGGGCACCACATCCCCCAGCGAGGGCAGCCAGGTGGCGATCTGGGGGAAGGCCACGATGGCCACTATGGCGCCCAGCAGGCAGATCCAGTAAGGCACGGCTCCGCGGAAGATCTCGCCGTTCTTCAGGTCCGGCTCGCCCTCCACCGCCGCTTTGACGGTAAAGACCAGGATGCCGAAGGGTGGCGTCAGCAGGCCGGTCTCGATGGCCAGGATACCGATGATGGCAAAGGCGATGGGGTCGAAGCCCAGGGCCATGGCGATCGGCGCAAACACCGGCACCGTCAGCAGGATGATCGAGATCGAATCGATGATGGCGCCCAGGATGAACCACACCAGGATCATCAGTGCCAGGACGGCGTAGGGCGAGAGGCCCGACTGCAGGAAGAAGTCTTTCGCCATGCCGGTGATGCCGGTCATGGACAGCACGCGCGAGTACAGCTGCGCCGTCACCAGCAGGATGAGCAGCGGCGCCGAGGTGCGGCCCACCGAGATGACCGCCTGCACCATCTCGCGCGGCTTCATGCCGCGGGCGATGGCCAGCAGCAGCGCCAGCGTGGCGCCTACGCCCGCGCCCTCGGTAGGCGTGAAGAAGCCGAACCAGATACCGCCCAGCACCAGCAGCACCAACACGATGATGCCGGCGGTGCTCCACAGGATGGTGCGCAGGTCGGGCTCGTCGGGCGAGGCTTTTGAAGGAGTCGTTGTCGGCTCCGCTGCGGCGGCCGGCTCGATGGGCGTGGACGGTACGACCCCCTCGCCCACACGGTGCGGCTGCGTCTTGGCCACCCACAGGATGTAGCCGATGTACAGGCACACCACCAGCAGGCCGGGGATGATGCCGGCGATGAACAACTTGCCGATGGCCATCTCGGTGAGCACGCCCCACACGATCATCAGCACCGAGGGCGGGATCAGCATGCCCAGGCAGGCGCTGCCGGCGATGCAACCCAGGGCGAACTTGCGCTCGTAGCCGTAGCGCTTCATCTCCGGCCAGGCGATCTTGGAAAACGCCGCGGCGGCCGCGATGGACACGCCCGTGATGAAGGCGAAGACGGCATTGGCCAGCACCGTGGCCACGCCCAGACGCCCGGCTACGCGGCGGGTGAGCTTGTTGACCAGGGCGAAGAGGTCGGTGGCTGCGCCGCACTTGGCCAGGAACTCGCCCATCAACAGAAACAGCGGGATCACCGCGAACACGTAGTCGCGCAGCGCCTCGTAGGCCGTGTTGGAGGCGAAGCTCAACATGGCGTGCGGGTCGCCCGTCATGAGGAACAGGCCTAGCAGCGCGGTCAGGCCCAGCGAGATGGCGATGTGAACGCCACTGAAGACGAGCACGAGCAGCGTGCCCACCAGGATGAGGAGATCGGTCGTGGAGCTCATGGTGATGTCCTCAGTGGCCTCAGTGGCTGGTGCCCATGGCCTGGGGCGCCGTGCCGCGCACCACCCCGACCAGGTTCTGCACCAGCAGCAGGATGTAGCTGAAGGTGGCCACCGCCGTGCCGAGGATGAGGACGAAACGCGCCGGCCACACCGGTACCCGCAGCGCGCCTTCACCCTCGAACTCGTTGGAGTTCCAGGCGTGGGCGGCACCCTCGAAGCTGCCCCAGCAGATGAGCCCGAAGAACACCACGCCGGCCAGCGCGGCGATGGCCGCCATCACGCTCTGGCCGCGCGGCCCGGCCTTGCTGACAAACATGTCCACGTGCAGCATCCCGCCCGACCTGATCGCAAACCCGCATTGCAGGTAGCAGATGATCACGATCGACAGCGAGACGATCTCGGTCGTGCCCTTGACGGGCCGACTGAAGACCACTCTGCCCACCACGTCGGCCACCACCAGAAAGCACAGCAGGAAGGCCAGCACGGCGGCCAGCACCAGCAGCACCTGGGTCAGCCGATCGTTGAGGTGGCGCAGCGTGGACATGTTTCAGCTCCTTACTTGACGGAGTAGCGCACCGGCCACTTGTGGCCCAGCTTCTCGGCTTCTTCCAGCGTGAGCTTCAGCACCTGGGAGGCCGGCAGGCCCTGCTTGTCCAGGCTCTCGGCGTGCTGCTGCGGCCAGGCCTTGAGCGAGTTGGCCCAGTCCACGCGCACGGAGTCCGGCACGGAC
>JBIKMY010000095.1:0-7101 GCA_044358945.1 Rubrivivax sp. | reverse complement strand
GGGCTATCTGGAGGCCGACTTCACCCAGACCACGCCCACGCGCTACCTGTTCGAACACACCGCGCTGTGGCGCGCGCAGTACTCCATAGAGTCGGCCCGTGCCACGGCCCAGGAGGCCCAGCTGCTCGGCATTGCGCAGGACGAACCCTGCCTGGTGGTGGTGCGGCGCACCTTCACACGAGACGCCGCCATCACCATCGCACGGCTGGTGCACCCCGGCTCGCGCTACCGGCTTTCGGGAGAATTCATGCCATGACCCTGGCTGTGCAACCCTCGAACCCCCACGGTGCTCAGGAGCGGCCCACCGCTCAACCTTCCGGCCCTGCGGGACGCGGGCAAACCGCGCCCTCATCCGCGTGGTCATCCGCGTTGTCGATCGCCGACGAGGCCACCGTCCAGGCCTTCGCGGCCGACGGTGCCGTGGTGCTGCGCGGGCTGCTCACGCCGGCCGAGGTGGCCGTGCTGCGCGCAGGCATCGACGCCAACCTTGCAGCGCCCAGCCCGCGCGCCCTGGTGGCCAGCCGCCCGGACGACCCCGGCTTCTTCATCGAGGACTTCTGCAACTGGGCCGACAACCCGCAGTACCGGCAGGTCATCTTCAGCTCTGCCCTGGCCCCCGTGGCGGCGCGGCTGATGCAAAGCCGCACGGCGCGGCTGTACCACGACCACATGTTGACCAAGGAACCGGGCACGCGCCAGCCCACGCCCTGGCACCAGGACCAGCCCTACTACAACGTGGACGGCATGCAGAACGTCAGCTTCTGGATTCCGGCAGACCCGGTGAGCCGCGTAGCCACGCTGGAGTTCGCCGCCGGCACGCACCACGGCCCCTGGCTGATGCCGCGCACCTTCATGACGAACGAAGCGCGCTGGTTTCCTGAAAGCGCGCTGGCCGAGCTGCCCGACATCGAGGCCGGCCGCCACGCGCAGCCGCCCACGCACCGCATCCTGGGCTGGGCGCTGGAGCCGGGTGACGCCGTGGCCTTCCACATGCTGACGCTGCATGCGTCGGGCGGGGTGGAGCCCGGTCGGCGCCGCCGGGTGTTCTCGGTGCGCTTCCTGGGTGACGACATGCGCCACGCGCCCCGGCCCTGGAAGACCTCACCCGAGTTCCCAGGGCTGGCGGACGAGCTGCCGGCGGGTGCAGAGATGAACCATCCGCTGTTCCCGCTGCTGTGGAAGGCGTGAACATGAGCATTCACTTGGTGCGATGGGCCGAGGTGCCCCCTCAAGCCTGGCGCAACGGGGGCGGCACCACGCGGGAACTGCTGGCGTGGCCGGCATCGGTTGCAGCCGGCCCCTGGCAGCTGCGCGTGAGCGTGGCCGACATCACGCGCGACGGGCCATTTTCCGCCTTCCCAGGCATTCACCGCGCCTTCGCCGTGCTGGAGGGCGCCGGGGTGGAGCTGGACTTTGGCGATGACCGAGGGGGTAACGGTGACCAGCCCGAAGTTCGCCCGGCCACGGCCCTGCTGCCCCTGGCCCCTGGTGATGGTGCCGTGGAGTTCGACGGCGCGCTCGCGCCCGGCTGCCGCCTGCGGGACGGCCCCACCCGCGACCTCAACCTGATGGTCCGGAAAGACCTGGGGCAGGCCCGGATGACGCCCGCCACCGCCGGGCAAACATGGGTATCGGTCGGCCCCTGGCGCGGCCTGTACACCCACGGCGGTGCATGGCTGGCCACCGCTGCCGGTCGCATGGAACTGACCCCCGGCACCCTGGCATGGACCGACGACCCCTCACAGAGCTTATGGCGCCTGATCGAAGGCGCGAACAGCTGGTGGCTGGACGTGGCCACCGTTCCCCGCAGGAGTGCCACATGACCGCCGCCACGCCCCAGCACCCCCTCACGCTCTGGCGCCACGCCCGCCTGGCCACGCTGGATGACCCGACCGGCTGGGGGCTGGTGGAAGACGGCGCACTGCTCACTGAAGGAAACCGCATCGCCTGGCACGGGCCCGATGCGCAGTTGCCTGCCCACCTGGCCCGCAGCGCCGTGCAGGAGCACGACCTGCAAGGCGCCCTGCTCACCCCCGGCCTGATCGACGCCCACACTCACCTGGTCTACGCCGGGGACCGTGCCGCGGAGTTCGAGCTGCGCCTGCAAGGCGCCACCTACGAGGAGATTGCCCGCGCCGGCGGCGGCATCCGATCCACCGTGGCGGCCACCAGGGCTGCCGGTGAGGAGCCCTTGTTCCAGCTCGCCGTGCCACGCGCCCACGCACTGATGGCCGAGGGCGTGACCACGCTGGAGATCAAGTCCGGCTACGGCCTGGACGAGGCCACCGAGGCGCGATGCCTGGCGGTTGCGCGGCGCCTGGGCCGAGAGCTGCCACTGACGGTACGGACCACCTCGCTGGGCGCGCACGCGCTGCCGCCGGAATTCAGTGGCCGCCAAGACGACTACATCGATGCCGTGTGCGCTTGGCTGCCGGCGCAGCACGCCGCAGGACTGGTGGACGCAGTGGATGTGTTCTGCGACGCCATCGGCTTCACACCGGCGCAGACCCGGCGCGTGTTCGACACCGCTCGCGCGCTGGGCCTGCCCGTGAAGCTGCATGCTGAGCAACTGAGCAACCAGGAAGGCGCCGCCCTGGCCGCCGAGTACCGAGCGCTCAGCTGCGACCACCTGGAGCACCTGTCGGCCACTGGCGTGCTGGCCATGAAGGCCGCCGGCACGGTGGCGATGCTGCTGCCCGGGGCCTACTACTTCCTGCGCGAGACGAAGCTGCCCCCCGCGGCTGCACTGCGCGAGGCCGGCGTGCCCATCGCCATCGCCACCGATCACAACCCCGGTTCCTCACCCGCGCTGTCGCTGCTGCTGATGCTGAACATGGCCTGCACGCTGTTCCGCCTGACGCCCGAGGAGGCCTGGCGTGGCGTGACAGTGAACGCCGCGCGGGCGCTGGGCCTGGCCGACCGCGGCGCGCTGCGCGCGGGCCTGCGCGCCGACCTGGCCGTGTGGGACGCCGAGCACCCGCGCGAACTGGCCTACCGCTTCGGCCACAACCCTTGCCGCCGCGTCGTCTGCGGCGGCATCTCGCGCCCCGTGGCCCCTGCGCCGCACGGAGTCACCGCATGAGTTTCACCCTGCACCGCGGCACCACGCCGCTGCTCATCAGCATGCCGCACGTCGGCACCCACCTGCCCGAAGACCTGAAACCCAGACTCGTCGCGCGGGCCTTGGAAGTGGAAGACACCGACTGGCATCTGGACCGTCTGTACGCCTTCGCCAAGGACATGGGCGCGGGCCTGATCGTGCCCGTGGAAAGCCGCATCGTCATCGACTTGAACCGCGGCAGCGACAACCAGCCCATGTACCCGGGCCGCAACAACACCGAGCTGTGCCCCACACGCTTCTTCACCGGAGACCCGATCTACCGCGAAGGCTGCGCGCCGAGCGACGCCGAGATCCGCGAACGCGTGGCCACGCACTGGCAGCCGTACCACGGCGCCGTGACGGCGGAATTGCAGCGCCTGAAGGCCGCGCATGGCCACGCCGTGCTGTTCGATGCCCACAGCATCAAGGGCGAGCTGCCCTGGCTGTTCGACGGCGCCCTGCCCGACCTGAACCTGGGCACGGTGGAAGGCCGCAGCTGCGCGCCTGCACTTCGCGCAGCGGTATACCGCGTGTTCGAGCAGCAGAGCGCGTACGCCCACGTGCTGGACGGCCGCTTCAAGGGCGGCCACATCACGCGCCACTTCGGCCGGCCCGAAGACGGCGTCCACGCCGTGCAGCTGGAGATGGCCTGGCGCGCCTACATGGATGAGGCTGCACCTTATGCCTGGCACGAGGCCAAGGCCGCGGCCATTACGCCACTGCTGCGCGAGATGGTGAAGACGATGATCGCGTGGAGGCCCGCGTGACGCGCACGGCCCACGCCGACCCCAGGGGCCGCGCCCCGCGCCTGCTGCACGCCCCCCACGCCTGGGTGGACGGCCGCTGGCAGGCCGAGGTGCTGCTGGAGGTGGCGGCCGACGGCACCTGGGCGGCCGTGACGCCTGGCGTTCACACGCCGCCGCCGGGCACCCAACGCCTGAGCGGCCCCGTGCTGCCAGGTCTCGTCAACGCCCACAGCCATGCCTTCCAGCGCGCCTTTGCCGGCCTGACCGAGCAGCGCGAGGGCGCGCATGACGACTTCTGGAGCTGGCGCGACCGGATGTACGGCGTGGCCCTGCGCATCACGCCGGAAGAGTTGAAAGCCGTGGCCACCAGGCTGTACCGCGAGATGCGGGCCGGCGGCTACACCCAGGTCTGCGAGTTCCACTACCTGCACCACAGGCCCGACGGGCAACCGTATGACGACCGCCTGGCCATGAGCTGCGCCCTGGCCGAAGCGGCACAAGAGGCCGGCATCGGCCTGACCCTGCTGCCCGTGCTGTACGAGCGCGCCGGCTTCACGCAGCCCCGCCTGCGTGACGACCAGCGGCGCTTCGCCACCACGGCCGACGAGGTGCTGGCCATGCGCGACGAGATCCGCGGCTGGCGCCTGCCCGGCGTGGACGCCGGGGTGGCCATCCATTCGCTGCGCGCGGCCTCGCCCGAGGCCATCGCCCGCCTGGTGAAGGGCTGCGAGGGCGACCCCGGCCCCATCCACATTCACATCGCTGAACAGACCGGCGAGGTGGACGACTGCCTGCGCAGCACCGGGCAGCGTCCCATCGAATGGCTGTGTAACGACGTGCCGCTCGACGCGCGCTGGCACCTAGTGCACGCCACCCACGCCACGCCGCACGAGATCGAGGCCGTGGCCCGTTCGGGCGCCGGCGTGGTGGTGTGCCCCACGACAGAGGCCAACCTGGGCGACGGCCTGTTCGACCTGCCGCGCTGGCTGGCCGCCGGCGTGCCGCTGTCGGTGGGGTCAGACAGCCATGTCAGCCGCCAGTGGCCGCGCGAACTGCAGTTGCTGGAATACGGCCAGCGCCTGGTGCAACGGCGGCGCAACGTGGCCGCCGCACCCGAGCAGGGCGAACCTTCCACCGCGCAGCGCCTGTTCCATGCCCTGCTCGAGGGCGGCGGACGGGCTGCCGGCTGGCCCCGGGTCGGCCTGACGCCGGGCGCGCGCGCTGATGTCGTCGTCATCGACCGTCAGCAGGACGCCCTGGGCGGCGTACCGATGGACAACCTGCTGGATGCCCTGGTGTTCGCCACGGACCTGCCGGCCCTCGCGCCGGTTCGCTGAGGGCTGGATCGGCGCCGAGGTGCCGCGCCCGCACAATCCCCCATGTCCTTCGCTTCCATGGGCTTGCACCCCGACCTGCTGCGCACGCTCACCCAGCGCGGCCACCTGCAGCCCACGCCCATCCAGGCCGCGGCCCTGCCTGCCGCACTGGCCGGGCGCGACCTGATCGGCGCGGCCGTCACCGGCTCGGGCAAGACCCTGGCCTATGTACTGCCCATACTGCAGCACTTGTTGCACACCGCCCCCGAGACCCCGCGCCCGGTGCACGCCCTGGTGCTGGTGCCCGCGCGCGACCTCGCGCTGCAGGTGAGCGACACCTTTGCCGCCTACGCCCAGGCCCTGGCCGTGCGCGTGAAGGTGGTCACCGTGTTCGGCGGCGTGTCGGTCAACCCGCAGTTGATGGCGCTGCGCGGCGGCGCCGACGTGGTGGTGGCCACCCCCGGCCGCCTGCTGGACCTCGTGGCCCGGCGCCGGGCCCACAGGCCCGAGCAAGCACACAGCGGCCTGCGCCTGGACCGGCTGGACACCCTGGTGCTGGACGAGGCCGACCGCCTGCTGGAAGACGGCTTCGCCGACGAACTCGGCCGCGTGCTGGGCCTGCTGCCGCGTAGGCGCCGGCAATGGCTGTTCTCCGCCACCTTCGGCCCGCAAGTGCTGGCCTTGGCGCGTGACCTGCTGCAAGACCCGGTGCAGATCGGCGTCGTCCCGCGGGATGACGAACCGGCCGCACCGCCTGCGGCCACCGCGCCCGCGACGCGACCACCCGCCCTGCCGGGTGCTGTCCCCCACACACCGCCAGGGGAACCCACCGCGACCTTGCCCGCTACCCTGGTGCAGCGAGCCATCCAGGTCGACACCGCCCGCCGCACGGCCTTGCTGCGCCACCTGCTGCACACCGAGGGCTGGCCGCGGCTGCTGGTCTTCGTGGCCACGCGCTACGCCACCGAGCATGTGGCCGCCAAGCTGAACGCCGCGGGCGATCGCGCCGCGGCCCTGCACGGCGAACTCAGCCAGGGCGCGCGCACGGGGGCGCTGGCGGATTTCCGCAGCGGGGCCGTGCGCGTGCTGGTGGCCACCGACATGGCTTCGCGTGGCCTGCACCTGGAGGGCCTGCCAGCGGTGTTGAACTACGACCTGGCGCGCTCGCCAGCCACGCACATCCACCGCGTGGGCCGCACCGCGCGCCAGGGAAGCGCGGGGGTGGCAGTGAGCTTCATCGCCGCCGACGACCCTGCCCAGGAAGCGCACTTCCGCCTGATCGAAAAGCGCCAGGGCCAGCGCGTGGAGCGCGAGCAGGTGCCGGGCTTCGAGCCCGTCGCCCCCCAGGCCCAGGGGACCTCGGATGCAGCAGGCCCCGCGTCCGACGACCTTTCGCGCAAGGGCCTGGACCCGCACGGCGGTCTCAAGGGCCGGCGCAAGAGCCGCAAGGACAAGCTGCGCGAGGCTGCAGCGTCCGCCCCGACCCCTTTCGACACCGCCCCATGACCCCACCTCACCCGCTGTCCGACCCCACGTCGGCCCACCTCGACTTCGCCCGCCTGCCACTGGCCCCGCACGTCCTGGCCAACCTGGAAAGCTTGGGTTACACCCAGATGACGCCGATCCAGGCGGCCACGTTGCCTCTGGCCCTGGCCGGGCGCGACCTGATTGCACAGGCCCGCACGGGCAGCGGCAAGACCGCGGCCTTCGCGCTCGCGCTGCTGGCCAACCTCAACGCCCGGCGCTTTGCGGTGCAGGCCCTGGTACTGTGCCCCACGCGCGAGCTGGCCGATCAGGTCACGCAGGACATCCGCCGCCTGGCCCGCGCCGAAGACTCCATCAAGGTGCTCACGCTGTGCGGCGGCGCCACCATGCGCCCGCAGATCGCCAGCCTTGAACATGGCGCGCACATCGTGGTGGGCACGCCGGGCCGCATCCT
>JBIKMY010000094.1:0-7116 GCA_044358945.1 Rubrivivax sp. | reverse complement strand
GGCCGGTTGGCGATCTCCTGCGCCACGATGCCCGTCAGGCCCAGGCTCATGGGCCACAGCAGCAGCAGCGGCGCGAGCATCCAGTCCAGGATCTCGCCGAAGAGCGAGCGTTGCTCCTTCTGGCTTGCCATGGCGCGGCGGCCTTCCCCGGCTCAGTGCGCGGAACCGGCCGCTGCGCGGCCGGCCGGTCGATGCAGGTTCACCCGGGAATCTTCTCCAGGCAGTAGCCCAGTCCGCGCACCGTGGCGATGCGCACCGGGCCTTGCTCGATCTTCTTGCGCAGGCGATGGATGTAGACCTCGATGGCGTTGGTGGACACCTCCTCGCCCCACTCGCACAGCCGCTCCACGAGTTGATCCTTGCTGACCAGGCGCCCCGCGCGCTGCAGCAGCACCTCCAGCAGGCTCAGCTCGCGCGCCGACAGCTCGATCATCTTCTCGTCGAAGTAGGCCACCCGTCCCGTGGCGTCGAAGGTCAGCGGGCCATGCTTGATGAGGGCCGAGGCTGTGCCCAGGCCGCGGCGGGTCAGTGCCCGCACGCGCGCTTCCAGTTCCTGCAGCGAGAAGGGCTTGGCCATGTAGTCGTCGGCGCCCAGGTCCAGGCCCCGCACGCGCTGGTCCACGCTGTCGGCGGCCGTGAGGATGAGCACCGGGCAGGTGGTGCCGCGCGCGCGCATGCGCTTGAGCACGTCCAGGCCGTTCATCTTGGGCAGGCCCAGATCGAGGATGATCAGATCGAATTCGTGGGACGCCAGCGCCGCATCCGCCTCCGTCCCGCTGGCCACCTGGTCCACCGCATAGCCGGCCGCCCGCAGCGAGCGCAACAGGCCATCGGCCAAGACCTGGTCATCCTCGGCGATCAGAATCCGCATGACTGTCTCCTCAGGGGACCGGTCGGCTTCTGTCGGCCGACACGGCAGTGGGTTGTCCGGCAATGTTCACTCGCCCGGGGATTCTAGGCAAGCCCCAGGGGGCCGGCCCCTGGCGCCGGCGTCCGCGCGCCGGCCTGCCGTCCCGCGTTGCCTGCCCGACCGATTCCCCCGTGGCTTCCCCCCGTGGCTTCCCCCCAAAGAGGGATGTCAAACCACTGTACGGACATCCAGTTTCTGCGATACTGGCTCCACGGTCAGACAGCCCAGACACACCCCCAGACGGAACAAGGAGCACGCAATGGACGCACCCGTGAAGGCACTCAACACCGAGAAGGCCAAGGCCTTGCAGGCCGCACTGGCCCAGATCGAGAAGCAGTTCGGCAAGGGCACCATCATGCGCCTGGGTGACGGCGAGGTCATCGAGGACATCCAGGTCGTGTCCACCGGCTCGCTGGGCCTGGACATCGCCCTGGGCGTGGGCGGCCTGCCGCGCGGGCGCGTAGTCGAAATCTACGGCCCGGAGTCTTCGGGCAAGACCACCCTCACCCTGCAGGTCATCGCCGAGATGCAGAAGCAGGCCGGCACCTGCGCCTTCATCGACGCCGAGCATGCGCTGGACGTGCAGTACGCGCAGAAGCTGGGCGTGAACCTGCAGGAGCTGCTCATCTCCCAGCCCGACACGGGCGAGCAGGCCCTGGAGATCGTCGATGCCCTGGTGCGCTCTGGCTCGGTCGACCTGATCGTGATCGATTCCGTGGCTGCGCTCACGCCCAAGGCCGAGTTGGAAGGCGAGATGGGCGACTCCCTGCCCGGCCTGCAGGCCCGCCTCATGAGCCAGGCCCTGCGCAAGCTCACCGCCACCATCAAGAAGACCAATTGCATGGTCATCTTCATCAACCAGATCCGCATGAAGATCGGCGTGATGTTCGGCAGCCCCGAAACCACCACCGGCGGCAACGCGCTGAAGTTCTATGCCTCGGTGCGCCTGGACATCCGCCGCACCGGCAGCATCAAGAAGGGCGAAGAGGTCATCGGCAGCGAGACCAAGGTCAAGGTCGTCAAGAACAAGGTCAGCCCGCCCTTCAAGACGGCAGAGTTCGACATCCTCTACGGCGAAGGCATCAGCCGCGAGGGCGAGATCATCGATATGGGCGTCAACGCCCGCGTACTGGACAAGTCCGGCGCCTGGTACGCCTACAACGGCGAAAAGATCGGCCAGGGCAAGGACAACGCACGCGAGTTCCTGCGCGAGAACGCCGAACTGGCCGTGGAAATCGAGAACAAGGTGCGCGAGGCCATGGGCATTCCCTTGCTGCCGGTGGGCGAGGCTTCCTGAGGCCTTCGGCCAGTTGACGGGCATGCGGCCCCCGCCCTCGCTGCGGCAGCAGGCGCTGATGTGGCTGGCCCAGCGGGAGCACTCCCGCAAGGAACTGCACGACAAGCTGCTGCGCTGGGTGCGGGCGACGCAGGTCGCCACCGCCCTGGCGGCTGCCGGGCCGTCCCCCGCCCCGACCTCGGCCCCGGTCGGCCAAGAGCCGGTCAGCGAAGAGCATATTCCCGCCTTGCTGGACGAACTGGCCCGTGCCGGTCATTTGTCGGACGCCCGGGCCCTGGAGTCGCGTATCCATGTGCGCTCGGGCCGCTTCGGCAACCTGCGCATCGAACGCGAACTGCGCCACCTGGGGATGCAGGCGGAAGAGCCCGTCCGCCAGGCCTTGCGCGCCACCGAACTGGAACGCGCGCGCGGCGTCTGGGCCCGCAAGTTTGCCGGGCCGCCCGCCAGCGCGGCCGAGCGGGGGCGGCAGATGCGCTTTCTGGCCGGTCGCGGCTTCACCGCCGACACCATCCGCGCGGTGCTGGGCGGCTCCCGCAGCGAAGAAGAAGACTTCCCCGGCCACGCCTGAGGCCGGGGCCCCGGGTGAGCACCGCAGCAATATTGCTGCGGTGCAGCATGCTACATTGAGTGGCTTTTCTGGCCGTCCATGCCCATCCCGTCCCCTTCGCCGCAGCGTCGGCTCAAGCATCGCAGAACCCTCGCCATCGAGGTCTTTGCGCGTGACGACGGGCTTTGGGAGGTGGACGCGCTGCTCACCGACGTCAAGACGCGTGATGCGCCGATGGTCGACGGTGTGCGGCCTGCGGGCACCCCCATCCATCAATTGCTGTTGCGTCTGGTGATCAACAGCCAGCTGGACATCCTGCAGGCCGGCTCGTCCTCCGACTGGGTGCCCTATCCCGGCCATTGCGGCGCGCATGGCGATGCCTACGCCGCGCTGGCCGGGCTCAATCTGGCCCGGGGTTTTCGCAAGGCGGTGCAAACCCGGTTGGCAGGCGTCAAGGGTTGCACCCACCTGACGGAGCTGGCCCAGGTGCTGCCCACGGCCGTCATCCAGGGTCTGGTCGGGGAGGTGATCAACGCCCGGGGCGATCGACCTGGCGACACCCAGCCCTTCCAGCTCGACCGCTGCCACGCTCTGCGCACCGATGGCGAGGTGGTGCGGCTGCACTACCCGCGCTGGCACCGTCAGCCCGGCGCCAACAACAGCGTTGACAATGCCGCCGCAGCGTCGGCGCAAGCTGTGCCCTGACTTTTCATCCCCAAGAGCAAGCGCGAGGAGGCCCATGAAGATCCACGAATACCAAGGCAAGGAAGTGCTGTGTCAGGCCGGCGTGCCGGTGCCCCGCGGCATCCCGGCCTTCACGGTGCAGGAAGCCGTCGAGGCGGCGCAGAAACTCGGCGGCAGCGTCTGGGTCGTCAAGGCCCAGATTCATGCCGGCGGGCGCGGCAAGGGCGGCGGCGTCAAGCTGGCCCGCTCCATCGACGAGGTCAAGACCCTCGCCGGTCAGATCCTGGGCATGCAGCTCAAGACCCACCAGACCGGCCCCGAGGGCCAGAAGGTGCGTCGCCTGCTGATCGAGGAAGGCGCCGACATCAAGAAGGAGTACTACGTGGCCGCGCTGACCGACCGCGCCACGCAGAAGGTGGCTGTCATGGCCAGCTCCGAAGGCGGCATGGACATCGAAGAGGTGGCCCACAGCACGCCCGAGAAAATCATCAAGGTCTTCGTAGACCCGCTCACCGGCATGACCGACGCCCAGGCCCAGCAACTGGCCGACGGCATTGGCGTGCCCGCGGCCAGCCAGGCCCAGGCCAAGGACGTGTTCGGCAAGCTCTATGCCTGCTACATGGCCACCGACGCCAGCCTGGCCGAGATCAACCCGTTGATCCTGGAAGGCAACGGCAACATCAAGGCCCTGGACGCGAAATTCAATTTCGACTCCAACGCGCTGTTCCGCCATCCCGAGATCGTGGCCTACCGCGACCTCGACGAGGAAGACCCGGCCGAGGTCGAGGCCAGCAAGTTCGACCTGTCTTATATCAGCCTGGACGGCAACATCGGCTGCCTGGTCAACGGCGCCGGCCTGGCCATGGCCACGATGGACACCATCAAGTTGTTCGGCGGCGAGCCGGCCAACTTCCTGGACGTGGGTGGCGGCGCCACCGCCGAGAAGGTGACCGAGGCCTTCAAGATCATGCTGGGCAACCCCAAGGTCAAGGGCATCCTGGTCAACATCTTCGGCGGCATCATGCGCTGCGACACCATTGCCGAGGGCGTGATCGCCGCCTGCAAGGCCGTGAACCTGACCGTTCCGCTGGTGGTGCGCATGAAGGGCACGAACGAGGACATCGGCAAGAAGATGCTGGCCGAGTCCGGCCTGCCCATCATCAGCGCCGACACGATGGCCGAAGCCGCGACGAAGATCGTGGCCGCTGTGAAGTAATCGCCCGAGGGAACATCACATGAGCATCCTGATCAACAAGGACACCAAGGTCATCACCCAGGGCATCACGGGCAAGACCGGTCAGTTCCACACCCGCATGTGCCGGGATTACGCCAACGGCCGCAACTGCTTTGTCGCCGGCGTGAACCCCAAGAAGGCCGGCGAGGACTTCGAAGGCATCCCCATCTACGCCAGCGTCAAGGACGCAGCCTCGGCCACAGGGGCCACCGTCAGCGTGATCTACGTGCCCCCAGCCGGGGCCGCGGCCGCGATCTGGGAAGCGGTGCAGGCCGACCTGGACCTGGCCGTGTGCATCACCGAAGGCATTCCCATCAAGGACATGCTGGAAGTGCGCAACAGGATGTTGGCCAAGGAAGCTGCGGGCGGCAAGCGCACGCTGCTGCTGGGCCCCAACTGCCCGGGCACCATCACGCCCGAGGAAATCAAGATCGGCATCATGCCCGGCCACATCCACCGCAAGGGACGCATTGGGGTGGTCAGCCGCTCCGGCACGCTGACGTATGAAGCCGTGGCGCAGCTGACCGAGATCGGCCTGGGCCAGTCCAGCGCGGTCGGCATCGGGGGCGACCCGATCAACGGCCTGAAGCACATCGACGTGATGCGCATGTTCAACGACGACCCGGACACGGATGCCGTCATCATGATCGGCGAGATCGGCGGGCCCGACGAGGCCGAGGCCGCACGCTGGTGCAAGGCGAATATGAAGAAGCCCATCGTCGGCTTCATCGCCGGCGTCACCGCGCCCCCAGGCAAGCGCATGGGCCACGCCGGCGCGCTGATCTCTGGCGGTGCTGACACGGCAGACGCCAAGCTCGCCATCATGGAGGAGTGCGGCTTCAAGGTCACGCGCAACCCGTCGGAGATGGCCAAGCTGCTCAAGGCCATGCTCTGATCGACCAGTCCCTTGTAATACAGCCGCCCACGGGGCGGCTGTTTTCGTTGGACTCGCGCATCTGTAGTTCCCCCGACGTCGCAAACGTGAGGCCCCACTAAAATTCCGGTTTTTCCGGAGTTCCCGATATGGACATGTTCATGACCCCAGAGTTCTGGGTGGCTGTCGGTCAGATCATCATGATCGACATCCTGCTGGGCGGCGACAACGCGGTCGTCATCGCCCTGGCCTGCCGCAAGCTGCCCCCCAAGCAACGGGCGCAAGGCATCCTGTGGGGCACGGCAGGGGCCATCTTGCTGCGCGTGATCCTGATCTTCTTCGCCTTGCAGTTGCTGGCCATCCCGTACCTCAAGATCGTGGGGGCCGTGCTGCTGGTGTGGATCGGCGTGAAGCTGCTGCTGCCGGAAGAGGGTGACGGCCATGGCGAGATCGCTGCCAGCGACAAGCTCTGGGCGGCGGTCAAGACCGTCATCGTGGCCGATCTGGTGATGAGCGTGGACAACGTCATCGCCATTGCCGGTGCGGCCGAATCCGCTGGCGGCGACCACACCATGCCGCTGGTCATCTTCGGCCTGCTGGTCAGCATTCCCATCATCGTCTGGGGCAGCCAGTTGGTCATCAAGCTGATGGACCGCTTCCCCTCGGTGATCCTCGTGGGTGGCATGCTGCTGGGCTGGATTGCCGGCACCATGGCGGTGACCGACCCGGCCGTCATCGGCTACATGCCCTTGGAGGCTGCCACGCCCAAGGACGCCACCCCCAACGTGCAAGCTGCGGTGCGGTACGGCGCGGGTGTGGCTGGCGCCCTCCTGGTGCTGGCCATCGGCAAGGTGCTGGCCGGCCGCCGGCCCGCCGAGCCCGGCGCCGCCGGCTGAGGGCCTGCGCCGGCGGCCCGGCCGCCGCGCACCGCCCGCCAGCCAATCCGCGGCACAATCATTCGGCCTGTCACACTTCAGTCACCCAGCAGCCCGTGGACGCCTGCGGCCCCGTCATGACCTTGGAATTTGCCAGCGCCCTGGACGTGGGCCGGGTGCGAACCAACAACGAGGATTCGGTCGCGCTGGACGCCCAGGCCCAGGTGGCGGTGCTCGCCGACGGCATGGGCGGCTACAACGCCGGCGAAGTGGCCTCCGGCATGGCCACGTCCCTGGTCTGTTCTTCGCTGGTGCAGTGGCTGGCCGGCCATGCCGCCCCCACCGCGCGCGATCTCGCCCAGGCCATGGGCCGCTCGGTGCACCAGGCCAACCGTGCCATCTTCGACGCCTCCAACGGCAACCCGCAGTACAGCGGCATGGGCACCACGCTGGTGATGGTGGCGGTGGCCGGCGGCCACCTGGTGGTCGGTCATGTGGGCGACTCGCGGGTCTACCGCCTGCGCGGCGGGCAGTTGCAGCGCCTCACGCGCGACCATTCGCTGCTGCAGGAGCAGCTCGACGCCGGCCTCATCACCCCGGCCCAGGCGGCGCGCTCGACCAACCGCAACCTGGTCACCCGCGCCCTGGGCGTGGAGGCCGAAGTGACGCTGGAGGCGCGTGACCACAGCCTGATG
>JBIKMY010000093.1:0-7152 GCA_044358945.1 Rubrivivax sp. | reverse complement strand
GGCAGATCGGCTGGCGCGATTACCTGTCGCGCCACAAGCCGGCCACCACGGGGCCGGCCATCGGCGTGGTGGTGGCCGAGGGCGAGATCGGCGAGGGCCACGAGCCGCCGGGGCGCATCGGCGGGCGCTCCACCGCCGAGTTGATCCGCAAGGCGCGCGATGACGAGGACGTCAAGGCGGTGGTGTTGCGGGTGAACTCCCCCGGCGGCAGCGCGCTGGGCTCGGAGTTGATCCGGCGCGAACTGGAACTGACGCGCGCCGCCGGCAAGCCCGTGGTCGTGTCCATGGGCGATGTGGCGGCCTCGGGGGGCTACTGGATCGCCCTGGCCGCCGATGAGGTGATGGCCGATCCGGCCACCATCACCGGTTCGATCGGCGTGTTCGGCATGCTGCCCACGGCGCAAGGCCTGATGGACAAGCTGTCGGTGGGCACGGGCGGCTACGCCACCACGTGGCTGGCCACGGGCTACGACCCGCGCCGCCCGCTCGACCCGCGCTTCGAGCAACTGATCCAGTCCGCCATCGGCCGCATCTACGCCGACTTCACGGCCAAGGCGGCGGCGGCCCGCAAGACCACGCCCGACAAGATCGACGCCGTGGCGCAGGGTCGTGTGTGGACGGGCGCCCAGGCCCTGGAGCGCGGGCTGATCGACCGTACCGGCGCCTGGGCCGATGCGGTGAAGGCGGCGGCCGCGCGTGCCAAGCTGCCCGAGGATGCCCGTCTGCGGTGGATGGAACGCGAGCCCGGCCGCCTGGAGCAACTGGCGGGGTTCTTCAAGTCCACCGTGGCGGCCTCGGTGCAGCAGGCGCTGGGGTTGGGGGCACCCGGGCTGTCAGCGTCGGGACTGTCAGGGGCCGCTCCGACGGGCGGCCTGCTCGATGCCGGCACCCAGGCCTTGCAGGATTTGGTCTGGCTGCACGACCTGGCCCAGCGCCGCCGGCCCTTCGATGCGGTGGTGCACTGCCTGTGTGTGGCTGACTGAAGCCCGGCCCGGACTGGACCGATTCAGGCCCGCTGCGGCCCGGGCCGGCCCGCTTCCACCACGAAGCGCGCTGTGCTGCGCACGGCGCTGTCCGCCTCGCGCGGACGGTCCACGGCGCGCAGGTCGGCCTGCAGCGTGCGTGCGTCCAGGCGGAACAGCACGCTGCCGCGCTGGCGGGCGTTGCCGTACAGCAGGTGCGGGTTCAACGGCAGGGCCGCGTCCAGGCGGGCTTGGGCCGGGCCGCGGCTGGAGATGGAGGTGCCGCAGAACTCCGCGCCCACCACCGGGCTGCGGGGGTCGTCGTAGTCGGGCTTGAGCTCGCCCACGTAGTGCGCGTGCACGTCGCCGCCCAGCACCACCAGCCCCGGCACTTGGCGCTGCGCTGCCGCGCTCAGCAGCCGCTGGCGTGACGGGGCATAACCGTCCCAGCCGTCGGTCCAGTAGGTGGGGTCGGCGGCCGGATCGGTCCAGCTCAGGCGCGACATCAAGGTCTGCTGGGCCACCAGGTTCCAGGGCCGCTCCAGGCTCCAGTTCTGCGCCAGCCAGCGCTCCTGCGTCAGCCCCAGCAGGCTGCGTCGGGGGTCCAGCAGTTCGGGGCAGGCCTTGAGCGAGACCGTGTGGGAGCCCACCAGGCGCCCCGGCCGCGGGCACACCTGCGGATCTCGGTACTGGCGGTTGTCTAGCAACTGGATGCGGGCCAGGCGCCCCCAGTCCAGGTGGCCGTAGATGCGCATGGCGTCCCCGTTTGGGCGGGCTGACTTGGGAAAGGGCATGTGCTCCCAGTAGGCCTGGTAGGCGGCGGCGCGGCGGCGGCGGAAGTCCCCCAGCAAGGCCCCCAGCGAGTGGCCCAGCAGGCCCCCGCCGACCCCGGCCGCGTAGTCGTTCTCCACCTCATGGTCGTCCCACACCATGGCCCAGGGGGTACAGGCGTGAGCGGCCTGCAGCAAGGGGTCGGCCTTGTATTGGGCATAGCGGTCCCGGTAGCCCTCCAGCGTGGTCACCAGGCCGCCGCTGATCGGGCGAACCGGGTCGTTGGCCAGCATGGGGTATTCGTAGATGTAGTCACCCAGGAAGACGATCAGGTCGGGCTCCGAGGCCGTGATGTCGCGCCAGGCGGCGTAGTGCCCGTACTCCCAGCGCTGGCAACTGGCGATGGCAAAGCGCAGGGTCGCCTCGGTGCCGGGGTCGGGTGCTGTGCGGGTACGGCCCGCCGGGCTTCGGTCACCCAGGGCCGTGAAGCGGTACCACCAGGCGCGCCCCGGCGCCAGGCCGCCGGGCTCTGCATGCACGCTGTGCGCGGTCTCGGCCTGCGCCACCTCCACCCCCCGCGCTGCAATCCGCGTGAAGGCCTCGTCGTGTGCCAGTTCCCACTGCACGGGCACTTGGTCGGGCAGGCCGGGGCCGGTCAGACGTGTCCACAACACCAGGCCGTCGGGTCGGGGCTGGCCCGAGGCCACGCCCAGAGCGAAGCGGGGAACGTCGGCGGCGCAGGCATGGCGCGTGATTGCCGGCAGCGCCAAGGCCATCGCGCCAAACATCCATTCCCGGCGCTTCAGGATGGGCGCCCGCCTGTTGGTCAACAGATCAACAATCAAGCCGCAATCTTATGGAGTGCTTCACCGTCAGATTCCGGACGATGAATGACGGCAGTCTCACATCCGCAGCAGCCTCATTGGGCCCGACTGGTCTGCTCTGACGTTTGGCGACTGCAGCAGTCTGCGGCAAAACTTTATCGCTGAAGCAGAGTAGCACGCCCGGCACTTGGCGGGCCTGCGGCCGGGCCTTGTTCGGGCCGTCTGGTCGGATGGCTATGATCCGCCCCCCATGTCTGCCGCCCCCGCCGCGCTCAACCCTGCCCAATCCCAGGCCGTGCACCACCTGGGCGGCCCCTGCCTGGTGCTGGCCGGTGCCGGGTCTGGCAAGACGCGGGTGATCGTGCACAAGATCGCCAAGCTGCTGCAGTTGGGGCTGGAGCCGAAGCAGATTGCCGCCATCACCTTCACCAACAAGGCCGCGGCCGAGATGCGCGAGCGCGCCAAGGCGCTGGTGGGCGGGCGTGCGGCCCGGGACTTGGTGGTCAGCACCTTCCACTCGCTGGGCGTGCGCATGCTGCGCGCCGACGGCACGCGCCTGGGCTTGAAGGAGAACTTCTCCATCCTTGACAGCGACGATGTGCTGGGTGTGCTGCGCGATGCCGGCGGCACCACTGACGCCAAGACCGCCCGCGGCTGGCAATGGGCCATCAGCCTGTGGAAGAACCAGGGGCTGAACGCCGCGCAGGCCGCTGCCGTGGCCAAAGACGACCTGGAACTCACCGCCGCCAAGGTGATGCAGCGCTACGAGGAGCGCCTGAACGCCTACCAGGCCGTGGACTTCGACGACCTGATCGGCCTGCCGCTCAAGCTGTTGACCACGGATGCCGAGGCCCGGCAAAGGTGGCAGGACACGTTCCGTCACCTGCTGGTGGACGAATACCAGGACACCAACGCCGTGCAGTACGAGCTGCTCAAGGCCCTGGTGGGCGAGCACACGCCGTTCACGGCGGTGGGCGACGACGACCAGAGCATCTACGGCTGGCGCGGCGCCACCATCGATAACCTCAAGCGCCTGCCGCAGGACTACCCGCGCCTGAAGGTCATCCCGCTGGAGCAGAACTACCGCTCCACCGGCGCCATCCTGCGCGCGGCCAACCACGTGATCGCAAAGAACCCCAAGATCTTCGAGAAGAAGCTGTGGAGCGAGTACGGCGAAGGCGAGCCGGTGCAGGTGGTGGAGTGCGACGGCGAGGAACATGAGGCCGAGCGCGCCGTGGCCCGCATCAACGCGCTGCGCGCGCGCGGCGGGCAGGTCAAGCACAGCGATTTTGCCATCCTCTACCGCGCCAACCACCAGGCGCGCGTGTTCGAGCAGAAGCTGCGTGCCGCGCAGATTCCCTACAAAGTCTCGGGCGGGCAGAGCTTTTTCGACCGCGCGGAGATCAAGGATCTGTGCGCCTGGCTGCGCCTGCTGGTCAACCAGGACGACGACCCCGCCTTCCTTCGCGCCGTTACCACGCCCAAGCGCGGCATCGGCCATCAGAGCCTGGCCACGCTGGGCGAGTTTGCGGGCCAATGGAAGACCAGCCTGTTCGAGGCCCTGTTCTCGCCCAGCCTCGGCACGGTGCTCAAGGGCAAGGCGGTGCAGGCGCTGCAGGACTTTGGCCGCGAGGTCAACGACCTGGAGCACCGCGCGCGCCACACCACCGGCGCCGAAGATGCCAAGGCCCTGCTGCTGGGCTGGCTCAAGGCCATCGGCTACGAGCAGCACCTCTATGACGGTGAGGACAGCGAAAAGCTCGCCGCCTCACGCTGGACCAACGTCCTGGACTTCGTGGACTGGATCGCGCGGCGCTGCGGCGGCGAACTCACGCAGGAAGGCGGCACCTTCGAGACCGAGAAGCAAAGCGTGTTGCAGGTGGCGCAGACCATCAGCGTCATCATCAGCCTGGCCGAGCGCGGTGACGAGCAAGACGTGGTGACCCTGTCCACCCTGCACGCGGCCAAGGGCCTGGAGTGGCCGCACGTGGTGCTGGCTGGCGTGAATGAGGGGCTGTTGCCTTTCCGTTCCGGCGACGAGGACATGACGCCCGAGCGCCTGGAGGAAGAACGGCGCCTGATGTACGTGGGCATCACCCGCGCACGCACCACCCTGGCCGTGAGCACCCTGCGCCGGCGCAAGCGCGGGCGCGAGACGGTGGCGGGTGTGCCCAGCCGCTTCATCGCCGAGATGAAGCTGGGCGAGGGCGTGGCCAAGGAAGACCCGCGTGAGCGCCTGCGCAAGCTTCGCGAGCAGCTGGCCGCGCGTGTGGGGTCCGCCTGAGCCCGCACCGTTTCAGGCAGGGGTTAGGATGAGCTTGAGCGGTGGAGGGTTCGCATGAAGCCTGCAAACGAACGCATCGATCTGCGATTCAACATCATCCTGTTCGCCTTCTTCGCCGTCATCGGCGTGCTGGGCTACCTGGGTTTTGCCAGCATCCGCGCGGAACTGCTCAACGAACAGATCGCCATCCTGCAGGAGAAGACCAGCGGCGTGGCGCACCGGGTGGACCGCTGGCTCCTGACCCGCAAGACCGAGATCTCCACGCTGGCGAACACGCCGGTCATCCGCTCGATGGACTGGAAGGAGGCAGGGCCCTTCCTCAAGGCCAAGCACGAGCAGATGCCCTGGTTCTACATCTTTGCCCATATCAACCCCGACGGCACGTACTACAACTCCAAGGTTGATTTCGCCAAGGGCCAGAACCTCAGCGACCGAGCGCACTTCAAGGCCGCCATGCAGGGCCGGGTCTACGCCTCCGATCCCGTGAACTCGCGTACGCTGAATGCCGACATCGTGGCCGTCACCAGCCCCGTCTTCCGCACTGACGCCAAGGGGGCCGACATCATCGGCGTGTTCGGCGGGATGATCGACACCACCACCATCGTGGAGGAGCTGTCCCGCTTCTCCAATGGGCCGAAGAGCTACGCCTTCGCGGTGAACTCCACCGGCATTGCCATCTCTCACCCCGACCCCAAGCGTCGCGGCAACATCAACACCAAGGCGCTCTCGCTGCTGCAGGACGAAGACCCGGGCCTGAAGGCCCTGGTGAACCTGATGCTGACGCAGAAGACCGGCTGGCTCGACACCACCATCGACGGGCAGCGGGTGTTCGCCGCCTTCACGCCCATTTCCGAGGCCGACTGGACCATCGCCACCATCACCGACGGCCCGTTTGTCAGGGCCCATCTGCGCTTCATCGACTACGTGGGCGCCTTCGCCTTCCTGGTGCTGTGCCTGGCGGTGTGGCTGGTGCTGCGCTTTCGGCGTCAGGAGTTCCAGACCCTCAACCAGCGCCGTGAGATCTCCGAGGAGAAGAGCCGCGCCAAGAGTGTGTTCCTGGCGAACATGAGCCATGAGCTGCGCACGCCGCTCAACGGCATCCTCGGCTACGCGCAGATCCTGCTGCAGCGCGACGGGGCCGACCCGACGGTGCGGCGCCACATCCAGGCCATCCTGTCGTCAGGTCAGCACCTGCTGAACATGATCAACCGTATCCTGGACCTGTCCAAGATCGAGGCCGGCCGGATTGAGCTCGAACCTCGGCCCGTGGACCTGCCCAGTTTGCTGCAGGATCTGGTGCGCCTGTTCGACATCGAGAAGTCCAAGTACGGTGCCTCTTTCGCCGCGGAGTTCTCCCTGGGGCAGCATTCAGTGGCGGTGCTGGACCCGGAGCGCTTCAAGCAGATCCTCATCAACCTGGTGGTCAACGGTTTCAAGTACGGACGGCAGTCGCTGGTGCAGCTGAGCGTGGCGGTGCGACAGGATCAGCCCCAGCCCGTGCTGGTGGTGCAGGTCAGCGATGGCGGCATCGGCATGAGCGCCGAGCAGGTGAGCCAGGCCTTCGTGCCCTTCGAGCAGGTCAACAAGACGTCTGAAGGCGCGGGCCTGGGGCTGGCCATCGTGAGCGAGCTGGTCAGCCTCATGGGCGGCACCATCACCATCGACAGCACGCCCGGGCAGGGCACGCGGGTCAACGTCACGCTGCCCTTCGAGGAGGCGGCCCCGGAGATGGCGGTGCTCATGTCGTCCGAGCGCGGCATGCCCTGCGGACTGCGCGATGGCCGGCCGCGCATCCTGGTGGTGGACGACAACCCGACCAATGTCCAGTTCCTGGTGGACCTGCTGCAGATGGTGGGTTTCGAGGTGCACAGCGCCACAGGGGTGACGCAGGCCCTGGCGGCCCACGCGCAGCGTCCCTTCGACCTCGTGATCACCGACCTCGTGATGCCCGACCGTGATGGCTTCGACCTGATCCACGCCATCCGGTCCGGCCCACACGCGCCGCAGACGCCCATCGTCGTGGCCTCGGCCAGCGCCTTCGCCGACGATCAGGTGCGCAGCGCGGCGGCGGGCGCCAACGCCTTCGTGCCCAAGCCCGTGGAGAGCCTGGCCCTGTTGCAGAAGATTGCCGGCCTGTTGAAGATCGAATACCGGTATGCCCAGACGCAAGCCGAAGCCCCGGCGGCGTCGCAAGGCGTTCAGCACCTGCGCGAGGCCCTGGGCCAGCCGCAGGCCAGAGCGTTGGTCCAGGACATCCGCGACGCGGCCGAGCTGGGCCAGATCCGCCGCGTTGAGGCGCTGATCGGCCAGA
>JBIKMY010000092.1:0-7167 GCA_044358945.1 Rubrivivax sp. | reverse complement strand
GAGAAGTCTGGTCAGGGCCCTGTCAAGCGAACCCGTAGTGCGTCGCCAGCGCCGTCCAGGCCTCCTCCGCCGTTTCGACGTAATGGAACAGGCCCTTGTCGGCTTCGCTGATCATGCCGGTGTCCACCAGGTGATCGAAATCGAGCAGCTTCTCCCAGAACGCGCGGCCGAACAGCAGGATGGGGCGGCGGCGGATCTTGCCGGTCTGCTGCAGCGTCATCACTTCGAACAACTCGTCCAGGGTGCCGAAACCCCCGGGGAAGCACACCAGCGCAATGCTTCGGATCAGGAAGTGCATCTTGCGCAGCGCGAAGTAGTGGAACTGGAAGCACAACTCGGGCGTGATGTAGGGGTTGGGCGCCTGCTCGTGCGGCAGCACGATGTTCAGCCCGATGCTCTTGCCCCCCACCTCGTAGGCGCCGCGGTTGCCCGCCTCCATGATGCCGGGCCCGCCGCCAGTGGCCACGACGATGGGGGTGTCGTGCGCGCGTGAGCGCTCGGTGACCAAGGTCGCAAAGCGCTGCGCCTCGCCATAGAAGCGGCTCATCTCCAGGGCCACCTCAGCGCGCTTTAGCGCCTGGGGCTCGCCCTGGGCACGGGCCTGCGCCAGAAGTTCCTGGGCCGCCTGCGGCGGCAGGATGCGGGCACTGCCGAAGATCACCACCGTGGAGGTGATGCCCTGCGCCTGCTGGATCAGCTCGGGCTTGAGCAACTCCAGTTGCATGCGTACCGGCCGCAGCTCCTCGCGCAGCAGGAACTCGGTATCGGTGAAGGCCAGTTTGTAGCTGCTGTCCGGACCCTCGTAGCGGGAGGGTGGCGGCTTGGCCAGGGCTTCCTCTTCGGCGCTGGGAAAGTTGCGGGCGGTCAGTTCGGTGCGTGGGTCCATGAAAGCAAGCTTAACGGGCGTCCGGGGCCTTGTGATCGGTCGGGTGCCCGGCGGGCCCGTGACCCTTCGCACACGCCCGACGGCTTAGCCCGACAGAATGCCCGGTTGATTGGAAACGCCATGGACCACCCCTCCCAGACGCAGACTCAGAAGCAGACCCCGACGCAAGCGCAGGACCAGCAGCAGCGCGAGGCCGCCCAATGGGCGCGCAACAAGCCCTCCCTGATGGTGGACATCGCCCTGGGCGTGCTGTTCTTCGCCGTGGGCAAGGTGACGGGCAACCTCACCACGGCGGCGCTGGTGGGCGCCGGCGCTGGGCTGGCCGTGGTGGTACTGCAGCGCTTCGTCAAGGCCGATCTGCTTGGCGGCCTGGCGATGTTCGGGGTGTTCACGCTGCTGCTGTCCGCCGGCTTTTCGCTGTGGTTCCAGGACGAACGCATGGTGCAGCTCAAGGGCACCCTCCTGGGCGTTTTCATAGCGAGCCTGATCCTGGCCGACGCGGTCTTCAACCGGGGCCGCTACTTCGGGGCTCGCCTGGCGCGCTACCTCATTGGCATGCCCGTGGATGCGCGCCGCCTTGCGCTGGGCATGGCCCTGCTGGGCCTGACCATGGCCGGGCTGAACCTGCTGGCCACGCACTGGCTGAGCAAGGATGCTTGGCTGTTCTACACCACGTTCGTGGACGCGCCGCTGGCCATGTTGCTGGGCTTCGCGGTGTTCCGCTTTGCCCGGCCCCCCGCCGGCGCCCCCGGCGCTCCCGGCGCATCTGGGGTCTGAGAGCTTGTGAAATATCCCCGCACACCCGCTCGTGCGCCCCAAAACGGCGCCGCTCGTCGTTGCAAATGCTCGCCGTAGCCCCAGCTACGGCTGTGCTTTGCGCCTAGATCAGCACCATTTGGAACGCCCGCTCGGGCGCGCCAGAATACTTCACAAGCTCTGAGGCGCGGGGTTCAGCGCAGGTCGGCCGGCAGCGTGGCCAGGATGCGCACCGCGCCGTCCGGCCCCGGGGCGACGACCCAGCCTTCTCCCGACGCGGCCGAGCGGCCCGCCATAGCGGACATCACGAACTGGTGCGTGACCCACACCTCAAAGCCCGGGCGGCGCCGTGATGCGCCCTGCAGCGCCTGGCGCCATTGCGTCGCGCGGGACGCCGCGTCTTCGGGCGACACGCCCACGGTGGACCCCAGGGCTGCCCAGACCTCGGCCGTGCCAAAAGCCAGGCGCGCCGTGTCCTGGCAGCGGCACCAGGGGCTGCTGCGCACCGCCTGGGGCTTGAGCCCGCGCTGGGCAAACCAGCGGCCGATGTCCGTGGCCTGTTGCCGGCCCTGCGGCCCCAGGTTGCGCTGGGTGCTGCAGTCGTCCAGCCGGAAACCGGGAGGGTCGAAGGTGCCGGGGGCGTCGGCGTGACGGAACACCACCGCCACGCCGCCCTGGCGGATGAGCGCCTCCGCATCGGCTGCCGCCCGCGCGGTGGACCAGCCCAGCCCCAGCCCGCCCGCCGACAGCACACCCAAGGCCTTGCGTCTGTTCATTAGGCGGACGATGCCACAAGCGTGATGCCCTGGCGCTGGACCCTCCCATTTCAGATGGCCGCATCCGCATGGCCGGGTGTGGCCCCGTGCCTCATTCGGCAAGCCCCCGCCGGTACTGCACCGCCTCGGCCACGTGAGCCACCTGGATGGCTTCGGCATCCGCCAGATCGGCGATGGTGCGCGCCACCTTGAGCACCCGGTGCACGGCCCGGCCCGACCAGCCCAGGCGCTGCGCCGCCTTGAGCAGGAAGCTGCGAGCCGCCTCGTCCACCGGGGTCTGCTCGGCCAGTCGGGCGGCATCCTGCACCCCGTTGGGCCGGCCCTGGCGCTGCTGCTGGCGCTGGCGTGCAGCCGCCACCCGCGGGCGCACGCTGGCTGAGGACTCCCCGGCGGCGCTGCCCAGCAATTCATGGGCGGGCAACGCTGCCACTTCCACGATCAGGTCGATGCGGTCCAGCAGCGGGCCGGAGATGCGCGACTGGTAGCGCGTGATGGCATCGGGCGTGCAGCGACACGCCTTGCCCGTGGCGGCAAACGCGCCCAGCCAGCCGCAGGGGCAGGGGTTCAGGGCGGCCACGAGCTGGAAGCCCGCCGGAAAGGTGGCCTGGCGCGCGGCGCGCGAGATGGTGATGCGCCCGGTCTCCAGGGGCTCGCGCAGGGCCTCGAGGGCGCTGCGGGGGAATTCCGGCAGTTCGTCCAGGAACAGCACGCCGTGGTGGGCCAAGGAAATCTCCCCAGGCCGCGGTGGTGAGCCGCCACCCACCAGCGCCACCGCACTGGCCGAGTGGTGCGGGCTGCGAAACGGCCGCTGCCCGAAGGACGCGGCGTCGCTCCCCGCGCGGGACAGGCCGCGCAAGGCCGCGCTGTGCAGGGCCTGCTCGTCGGTCATGGGGGGCAGCAGGGACGGCAGGCGCTGCGCCAGCATGGACTTGCCGGTACCCGGCGGGCCGATCAGCAGCAGGCTGTGCTGGCCGGCCGCGGCGATCTCCAGGGCCCGCCGGGCGGCGGCCTGGCCCCGAACGTCGGCCAGATCCGGGCCACCCTCACCCGCTGATGGCGGCGGCTGAGGTAGCGCCCGGGGCAGGCCGGTGTCCAGCGCGTCGTCCGGCCGCGGCATCAAGGCTT
Source organism: Rubrivivax sp. (assembly GCA_044358945.1). GTDB lineage: Bacteria > Pseudomonadota > Gammaproteobacteria > Burkholderiales > Burkholderiaceae_C > Rubrivivax. Next base: position 3,624 of record JBIKMY010000092.1, on the reverse strand, counting down.
GCACCACCTCCAGCAGGTGGGTGGCCTGTCGCACGTCCAGCCCCTGCACCAGCGCGGCTTCTGCCGCGCTGGCTGCGGGCAGCACCAGGGTGCGGGTAGTCTGTTCGCGCCGTGCGGCCAGCGCCAGCGCCAGTGCGCCGCGCACGGGCTGCAGCGCGCCGGCCAGCGACAGCTCACCGGCCACTTCCAGGCCCTGCAGCCTCGCGGGGTCGATCACCCCGCTGGCGGCGAGGATGCCCAGCGCGATGGGCAGATCGAAGCGGCCGGATTCCTTGGGCAGGTCGGCCGGCGCCAGATTCACCGTTACCCGCTGGTTGTGCGGAAAGGCAAAGCCGCTCTCGCCCAGGGCGGCCCGCACGCGCTCGCGGGCTTCCTTGACCTCCGTGTCGGCCAGGCCCACCAGGGTGAAGCTGGGCAGGCCGTTGGCCAGATGCACTTCCACCCGCACGGCGGGGGCGTCCAGGCCGTCCAGGGCGCGGCTCATCACCACGGCGAGCGTCATGTTGGTTTCCTTAAAGAGGGGGAGGGCGGCCGTCCGGCTTCCGCCAAGGGGTAGCAGGGGCAGCGAAGCCATTCTGCGAAGGACCGCCGGAATTTATGCACCCCATTGGTGCGCCCCATTACGGCGCACCGTCATGGGGCACCCGGAAGGGGGGCTTCGGTGGGCCAGAAGGCTGCGGCGTTCCTGTACCAAGCCGCTAAGGGCGGCGGCCGGCCGTGAAATACAAGGCTGGCACGAAAGGTGCAGACACACGGTCAACCTCTCACCTTCAAGGAGTTCCCATGAAATCGTTGTCCATCGCTTCCGTTGCCGTTGCCGCCGCAGCCCTGTCCGCCGTGGCAGTGCCCTCCATCGCTCTGGCGGCCGATTCCTCCGTGGCCTTCAACGCCGGCGTCGTCACCGACTACCGCTACCGCGGCATGTCGCAGAGCCGCCTGCAGCCGGCCCTGCAGGGCGGTGTGGACTTCACGGCCGGGGCCTTCTACCTGGGCGCCTGGGCGTCTACCATCAAGTGGATCAAGGACAGCAATGGCGATGCCAATCTCGAGATCGACATCTACGGCGGCTACAAGGGTGAAATCTCCAAGGGCGTGACCTACGACATCGGTGCGCTCGCCTACCAGTACCCCAGCAACAAGCTGCCGACGTCGGCCAATACTTTTGAGCTGTATGGTGCGATCACCACCGGCCCCGTCACCGCCAAGTATTCCCGCAGCACCACCAACCTGTTCGGTGCGCCCAACAGCAAGGGCAGCGGCTACCTCGACCTGAGCGCCACGATTGACGTGGGTGGTTTTGCCGTCACGCCGCACATCGGTCGGCAGATCATCAAAAACGGCTCTTCCTACACCGACTACTCCCTTGCGGTCAGCAAGGAGGTGTCCGGCATCACCTGGAGCCTCACGTTGGTGGATACCAACACGGAAGTCCCCCTTGGTGGCAAGGATACGGCTAAGTCCGGCATCGTCCTCGGCGCCAAGATGGCCTTCTGATTTATCAATCCCACATCCACGGAGACGTTCATGAAGATGGTGACCGCAATCGTCAAGCCCTTCAAGCTCGACGAAGTGCGTGAAGCCCTCAGCGCCATCGGCGTGCAGGGCATCACGGTGACCGAAGTCAAGGGCTTCGGCCGGCAGAAAGGCCACACCGAGCTGTACCGCGGCGCGGAGTACGTGGTGGACTTCCTGCCCAAGGTGAAGATCGAGGCGGCCGTCGATGACGCGCTTGTCGAGCGCGTGATTGAAGCGATTGAAGGCTCGGCGCGCACCGGCAAGATCGGCGATGGCAAGATCTTCGTGTCTGCCCTCGAGCAGGTGGTGCGCATCCGTACCGGCGAGACCGGCAAGGACGCCCTCTGACCCCCGCGGCCCCAACACTCGAGAGATGACCATGTTCAAGAAATTCATTGCCACCTGCGCCCTGGGCCTTGCGGTCCTGGGCTTCTCCGGGGCTGTGCTGGCGCAAAGCGCGCCGGCCGCCGCTCCTGCTGCGACAGCAGCCGCACCCGCAGCGTCGGAGTCGGCGGCGCCCGCTGCGGCCGCCGCCGCGTCTGCCGCGCCTGCTGCTGCTGCCGCAGCACCCGTGCCCAACAAGGGCGACACCGCCTTCATGACGATCGCCACCGCGCTCGTTATCTTGATGACCATCCCCGGTCTGGCCCTGTTCTACGGCGGCCTGGTTCGCAGCAAGAACATGCTGTCGGTGCTGATGCAGGTCTTCATGATCTTTGCGCTGATTTCGGTGCTGTGGGTCGTGTACGGCTACTCGCTGGCCTTCACCGCCGGCAACCCGTTCTTCGGCACGCTGGACAAGCTGTTCCTGAAGGGGGTGACGCCAGATTCGATTGCGGCGACCTTCAGCAAGGGCGTCTACATCCCTGAACTGACCTTCATCGCTTTCCAGGGCACCTTCGCGGCCATCACCACGGCGCTGATCGTGGGCGCCTTCGCCGAGCGCATCAAGTTCTCGGCCGTGCTGCTGTTCTCCGTGCTGTGGTTCACCTTCAGCTACCTGCCGGTGGCGCACATGGTCTGGTACTGGGACGGCCCGGACGCCATCACCGACGCCAAGTCGCTGGAAGCGGTGACGGCCAATGCCGGCTTCATGTGGGCCAAGGGCGCGCTGGACTTCGCCGGCGGCACCGTGGTGCACATCAATGCCGCGGTGGCGGGCCTGGTGGGCGCCTACATGCTGGGCAAGCGCGTGGGCTATGGCCGTGAGTCGATGGCGCCGCACAACCTGACGCTGACGATGGTGGGCGCTTCCATGCTGTGGGTGGGCTGGTTCGGCTTCAACGCCGGCTCCAACCTGGAAGCCAATGGCGTGGCCGCGCTGGCCTTCATCAACACCGTGGTCGCCACGGCCGCTGCCACCCTGGCCTGGGCCGGTGCGGAAGCGCTGATGAAGGGTAAGGCCTCCATGCTGGGTGCGGCCTCGGGTGCAGTGGCTGGCCTCGTGGCCATCACCCCGGCTTGCGGCTTCGTGGGCGTGGGCGGAGCGCTGGTCATCGGCGCCCTGTCGGGTGTGATCTGCCTGTGGGGTGTGTCCGGTCTGAAGAGGCTGTTGGGCGCTGATGACTCGCTGGACGTGTTCGGCGTGCACGGCGTGGGCGGTATCCTGGGTGCGGTGCTGACGGGCGTGTTCGCCAGCCCCAGCCTGGGCGGCACGGGCATCTGCAACTACGTCGACAACAAGTGCGGCGAGTGGGGCGGCATCGGCACCCAGGTCTGGATCCAGGTCCAGGGCGTGCTCTACACCGTGGTGATCTCCGCTGTGGTGGCCTTCATCGCCTTCAAGATCGTCGACATGGTGATCGGCCTGCGCGTGACCGAAGAGGAAGAGCGCGAAGGCCTGGACATCTCGTCGCACGGCGAGACGGCCTACAACAAGTAATCGCCTGGCGCGAGCCAGGCCAGATTCAAAGGGCCGCCTTCGGGCGGCCCTTTTTTCGTCCACGCCTTGCCTGCTTGACGAGGTTCAAGCGGCTGTCACGGCCCGTCCCTAGAATCGGCCCATGGTCCCTCACCTCATCACCGCCCTGACCGGGCCCATCAACGAGCTCGAGCAGCGCATCCTGGAGTCGATGCCCGCCATCGAGCGCTGGTTCCGGCTGGAGTGGA
>JBIKMY010000091.1:0-7202 GCA_044358945.1 Rubrivivax sp. | reverse complement strand
GTCGGGTGCCCCGATAAAGCCCGTGGTCGCAAGCCACTGCCGGGTGGCCGGCGGCAGGCTCTGGGTGCGGGCCTCGAAGGACGCCTTGTCGACGAGGTGGATGGGGGTGGCCGAGGCCACCGGCTTCTTCAACTGAACGGTCATGCAGGGTCCGCAGAACGTGTGCTCGAGCGTGGCAGAGGCGGGGCCTCAGACCGCAGAGGCGGCGGAGGCGGCTTCGCGCTGCTGGCGCCACTCCACCAGCCGGCGCATGTGGCGCATGGAAATCTGGTGGGCATGGATCAGGCCCAGTGCGCCATTCTTGTGCAGCTCCAGCACCTTCGCGTCACTCAGGGCAGCGAACTTCTTCTCGTCCACGGCCAGGAAGCCATCGACCGTGAGGGTCTTGCCGTCCGGCAACGTGGCATCGAAGCGCATCTCGGTCAGCAGGTCAGCCTGGACCAGGGCCTCGCCGAACAGCCGTGTGCGCTGCACCTCGGCCTCGATCTTCTCCAACTGGTTGCGCACGGCGCTCAGGTGCTCGCTGGGCTGACCGTCATCGTTGAACAGCGCCGTGCCCTCGGTTTGCGACCAGCCCGACCAGGCCTCGTCAATCACCACCACCACGCGCGTGTCGTCCACGCGTGCGATGCCGAAGGGGTAGGCCTGCAGCAGCGCGGGCAGGTAGCTGGCACGCCAGGTTCCGCCCTGGTCCAGATAGAGGTTCTCCTTTTCGCGCAAGCCGAAGACGGCCACGGGCGCGATCTGGCGCTTGCCCTGGGGGTCGTTGCCTGCATTGACGAAGACGATGGGGTACTCCACGCAGGCGTCGCCAAACTCCACCGACGCGATGAACATCGCATTCAGCTCGGACGCCACCGACCAGTCAGTGCGCGCGGGCGCGATTCGCCAGCCTCGGTGCGCGGTGGTGTCGACGGCGGCGGCCTTCTTGAACAGGGCAGGGTTGATCACTCAGTCTTCTCCTTGAGGTTGTGATGTGAGGGCGCTGACCAGCACCTTGTCCACGCGCTTGCCGTCGAGATCCACCACCTCGAAGCGCCAGCCTTCCCATTCCACCGCATCGGCGGTGGCCGGCAGGCGGCCCAGCAACAGCATGATCATGCCAGCCAGCGTGTTGTAACGGCCGCGGTCCTCTTCGGGGAGCTCCCGCAGTTCCAGGCGATCCTTCATCTCGGGCACGGGGATCATGCCGTCCATCAACCAGCTGCCGTCCTCGCGCTTGACGGCCCAGGCGTCCTCGCCCGACGGTACTGTGAACTCACCCGTGATGGCCTCCAGCACGTCGCGTTCCGTGATGAGGCCCTGCACCGCACCGTACTCGTCCACCACGAACACCAGCTCACTGGTGGACGCCCTCAGGTGCTCCAGCAACTCCATGCCCGAAAGTGTTTCCGGCACGAAGACCGGCGCCTGCAGATGGTCGGCCAGGTTCAGCGCCTGCCCGCGCACCACGGGCGCTACCAGGCGGTGCGCGGGCAGCACCCCGATCACGTCGTCCAGGCCTCCGCGGCACACCGGGTAGCGCGAGCGGCCGTTCTCGGCCATGGTGGCGAGCGTTTCCTCCAGCGGGGCGTTCACGTCCAGCCAGGCGATCTCGGCGCGCGGCACCATCATGGAGCCGATCTGGCGGTCGTCCAGGCGAAAGACGTTGCGCACCATCTGGTGTTCCTGCGCCTCGATCACACCGGCGTCCAGGCCCTCTTCCAGGCTGGCGGCAATCTCCTCTTCGGTCACGCTGCGGGCCACCTGGCCCTTCAAGCCCAGCAAGCGCAACACGCCCTCTGTACTGGCGCCCAGCAGCAGCACAAAGGGCCGCGTGGCCGCAGACAGCCAGTTCATGGGGCGCGAAACCAGCCGCGCCACGGTCTCAGGGAACATCTGGCCCACGCGCTTGGGGACCAACTCGCCAAAGATGATGGTGAGGAAGGTGATGATGATCACCACCAAGGCAGTGGACGTAAGTTGCGCGGCCTGCGCCGTCACCGTGAAGTGTTCAGTGATCCAGGCGGCCAGCGGCGGGGAGAACGCCGCCTCACCCACGATGCCGTTGAGCACGCCAATCGAGGTGATGCCGATCTGCACCGTGGACAGGAACTTGGTCGGGTTCTCGTGCAGGTCCATCGCGGCCTGGGCACCGCCCTCGCCGGCTTCCACCATCACCTGCAGCCGGGCCTTGCGGCTGGCCGTCAGCGCCATCTCCGACATCGCGAAGGCGCCATTCAAGAGGATCAGAAAGATCAGCAGTGCGAGGTCCATGCGCGCCGCCCGTGCGGGCGGTGGCAGTTCAGGGGCGGCAAGGGTAGCAGAATCCTCCCATGATCCTGCTCATTGGTGACCTGCAAGGCTGCTGCGCCCCCCTGAACCGCCTGCTTGACGAAGCGGGCTTCTCGCCCTCGCGCGATCGCCTGGTGGTACTGGGCGACCTGGTCAACCGTGGGCCCGCCTCGCTGCAGGTGCTGCAGCGCCTGGCCGCCTTGGGCCATTCGGCACGCTGCGTGCTGGGCAACCACGACCTGCACCTGCTGGCCGTGGCGCACGGCGTGCGCAAGGCCCACCGCAGCGACACCCTGCAGCCGGTGCTGGACGCCCCGGACCGTGCCCACTGGCTGGACTGGCTGCGCCACCAGCCCCTGGCTCTGATGGAGGACGGCTGGCTGTGCGTGCACGCCGGCGTGCCCCCGTCCTGGGACGCAGCGCAAACCCTGGCCCTGGCGCAGGAGGTCTCCACCATGCTGGCCGGGCCGGAACTGCCCGCCTTCCTGGCCACCATGTACGGCAACGAGCCGGCCCGTTGGGACGACAGCCTGCAGGGCGCGGACCGCCTGCGCTTCATCGTCAATGCCCTGACCCGCATCCGCTTCTGCACCGAGGACGGAACGCTCGACTTGAAGACCAAGGAGGGCCTGGAGGCCACGCCGGCCGGGCTGTACCCCTGGTTCGACACCCCGGGCCGGCGCAGCTCAGGCCAACCGGTAGCCTTTGGCCACTGGAGCACCCTGGGCCTGGTGAACCGGCCGGACCTGCTGGGCCTAGACACCGGCTGCGTGTGGGGCGGGCGCCTGAGCGCCGCGAGGGTGGACGGTGGAAGGCGCGAACTGTTCCAGGTGGCTTGCCCGCAGGCGCAGGCGCCGGGGCAAGGCACAATCCAGGGTTGAGGAAGCGTGGCCGAGCGGTTTAAGGCACCGGTCTTGAAAACCGGCGACGGGGGAACCCGTCCGTGAGTTCGAATCTCACCGCTTCCGCCAACGACCTCGCCCGCGGGCCCAAGAGGCGGCCCCGATCAGACCAAGCCGCGTCGCTAGGCTGCAGAAGCCGATTGACCGGCCGCTGTTTGCGGCGCATCGGCCATCTCGATCCAGGGCGGCTGGGGCAGCAGACGGGCCCGGGACGCCCAGCGCTCGAAATCCTCGGCGGGCAGCGGACGGCTGAACAGATAGCCCTGCATCACGTTGCATCCCAGGCCGTGCAGCACCTGCGCCTGTCGTGCGGTCTCCACGCCCTCGGCCACGACGCCCAGGCCCAGCGAGCGCGACAGCGCGATGATGGCCGAGGCCACTGCTTCGCTCTGCGGCGTGCGGCCCAGATCGCGCACAAAGCTGCCGTCGATCTTGAGCTCAGAGATGGGCAGCGTGGTCAGGTACGACAAGGAGGAATAGCCCGTGCCGAAGTCGTCGATGGAAATCCTCACGCCGATGTCGTTCAGCCGGCGCAGCGCGGGAAACACCCCCTGCTGCCCCTTCATCAGGCCGGTTTCGGTGATCTCCAGCTGAATCGAACCCAAGGGCACGTCGCTGGCCAGGGCACTGCGGCGGATGTGATCGACCAGGTCGGCCCGCTCGAACAGCCGGCTGGGCAGGTTGACCGCAATGGACTGCGTGAAGCCGAAGCGGTCTCGCCAGGCGCGCAGCTGTCGCGTAGCCTCGCCCAGCGCCCACTGCGACATGGGCAGGATCAGGCCGATTTCCTCGGCCAGCGGAATGAAGTCGCCCGGGGGCACCAGCTGACCGCCGCGCTTCCAGCGCATCAGCGCTTCGGCACCCACGATGCGCGACTCCTGGACATCGACCTTCGGCTGGTAGTGCAGCACGAGTTCCTGGCGCTCCACCGCCTTGTACAGCGCGGCCTCGAGCTCCAGGCGTTCACGCCCTGAGGTGGCAAGGCTGGGCGCGTAGACAGCCGTGGCATTGCGCCCGGAAGCCTTGGCCGAGTACATGGCGACGTCGGCGTTGCGCATCAGGTCCAGCATGTTCAGGCCATCGCGCGGGTACAGCGCCACCCCGACGCTGGCCGTGACGATGCACTCCTGCCCGGCCACATAGATGGGGGCCTTCATCGTGTCCAGAATTCGTGACGCCACGCGCTCTGCATCCTGCTCGGTGGCCACCTCGGGCAGAAGTGCCACAAACTCGTCACCACCCAGCCGCCCCACGGCCTCCAGGGTGCGGTGCGCGCGCGAACTGCCCGCATCGGTGGCGGACTCGGTGACCTGGTCGCTGTGGCGCACACACGAGCGCAGGCGCTTGGCCACCTCGGCCAGCAGTTCATCGCCCGCCGCGTGGCCCAGCGTGTCGTTTATGACCTTGAAACGGTCCAGGTCGATCAGCAACAGTCCGCACAGGTGACCCTGACGACGGGCATGCTCCAGCGCACGTTCGGTGCGCCACAGCAACTGCCGGCGGTTGGGCAAACCGGTGAGGGAATCGAAATTGGCCAGATGGCGGATCTTGTCCTCCGCCGTGCGGCGGTCGGTCACATCCTGCACCACGCCCGAGTAGCTGCCGCTGCCGGCCGCAGCCGACCCGTCGGGCTCGGCCTCAATGTGGATGACGCGGCGACGCCCGTCGGGCAATTCGACGGACACGTCGGTTGCCAGAACGGAGCGATGCGTCTTCAGGGCCGCCAGCATGCTCAACACGCCGTGCCGGTCCGAACGCTGCACCATGCGGATCAAGTGCCGCAACCTGAGCGCGCTGTCGGGTGCCAGGCCCAACACTGGATAGGCCTCGGCGGACAGCTCCAACCGACCATCCCAGCGCCCCGACACCGGATACCAGTCGAAGCTGCCCATGCGCGCCAGGTCCAGGGCGCGTGCCAGCCGTGCCCGGCTGCGCAGCAACTCCTGGCGGGTGCGGGAGGACCGCAGCAGGTAGCGCAGGCGCCCATCCAGGAGGCTCCACTGCGGCGTCTTGACGAAGAAGTCCGTGGCGCCGGCACGGTAGGCCCGGCTGATGGACTCGTCGTCGTCCAGACCGGTGAGCATCAGCACGGGCACGTGCTCCAGCGCAGGCAGGCCGCGCAAGCGTTCACAGGTCGCGAAACCGTCCAGCCCGGGCATCAAGGCGTCCAGCACCACGATGTCGGGCACGGAACTGCGAAGGTATGCCAGCGCCGCCGTCCCGCTAGAGAACTGCGTGACCACGAAGCCGCGACCACGCAGTGCCAACGCCGTCACCATCAGGTTGACTTCGTCGTCATCGACAAGCAGCACCGAGGGCGAAGTCTCGGGCAGGGAGTCTTCTGGGAAAGCAGATACAGGTGTCACGGGCGTCACGGCACGGGTCCGTAAGCATAGCCGCAATGAAGGGGGCCTGCTGTCCCTAAAATCACCGGCATGAGGATGCGCCTGCTGCCGACCGGTCGGGTCGCCACCGTGTCGGGCCAGGTGCCCCCGCTGGCGCTGGCGCTAGCCCTGGTGCCTTTGACGGCGGCGGCCCAGGCGCCCGCAGAGGCGGTGGGCGCGGGGCCCTGGCTGCTGGCGTCGGTGCTGCTCGTGCTTGTCATGGTGGCGGGCCTGTCCTGCGCCCTGGGCTACGCTTGGGGCCGCCATCGCGCACCGCAGCGTGTCACACCATCCCAGGGCACTGGCCAGACCGCCGGCACCCCGCCCCTGTTGGACACCGAGGTTGCGCCCCCCGCCGGCGCTGTGTCTGCGCAACCCAAGGGCTCGGGCAGCGCCGAAGGCACAGACTCCGCGAAGGCGGTGAACGCACCGGCCCCCGCCCAGGACGACAGCCTGTCCTTCAGCTACACGGTGTCCCACGATCTGCGGGCGCCCGTCAGGGTGGTCGACGGGTTCGCGCGCATCCTCAAGGAGGACTACAGCCGGCAGCTCGACCGCATCGGCAACGATCACCTGGACCGCATCCTGTCTGCGGCGGCGCGGATGAACGCCATGATCGACGCCATACTGTCCCTGGCGCAACTGACGAGCCAGCCCCTGGCCCGTCAACCGGTAAATCTCAGCCAGCTGGCGGACTACATCCTGGAAGATCTGCGCCGGGCCCACCCTGAACGCGTGGTGCAGGCCGACATTGAACCGAATCTCCAGGTGCTGGGAGACCCAACCTTGTTGCGGCAGCTGATGGAAAACCTGCTGTCCAACGCCTGGAAGTACACCGGAAAGACCGCCGAGGCCCAGATCCGATTGCAGTCCACCTTGCAGGACGGGCAGCGGGTGTTCGAGGTTCGTGACAACGGTGCTGGTTTCGACATGCGGTCGGCCGAGAGGCTGTTCGGCCTGTTTCAGCGCCTGCACAGCGCCAACGACTTTCCTGGCACAGGCGTCGGCCTGGCCTCGGTGCAGAGAATCGTGCGCCGCCACGGGGGCGACATCTGGGCCGATTCCCAGCCGGGTCAAGGCTCCCGGTTCTGCTTCACGATCAGGACCTGAGCCTCACAGCTTGGCGGGCCAAGGGACAGGCTAAGGGGCGGGCTCCCGCGTGGCCGACAGCTCCTCCACCGCCAGCACCAGCCGTTCGGCCTGGGCCGTGACCGAGCGCCTCTCTGCGGCAGCCAGCTTGCGCAAGCGTGCCAGGGCCTCAGGGCGGGTCAAGGAAAAGCGGTGCATCAGCACCCCCACGGCCAGAGGCACCAGGGCGCCCATGATGGCGGTGTCGTCCAGCGGCTCAGGAGCGGCCTGAGATGCCTGCGCCTGCTCGGCCACCTTCATCTGCTGTGCGCGGGCGAAGGCCGCGTCGATGGTCGGCACGATCTGCCCCACCTCCAGCGGCTTGACCAGGTAGGCCAGCGCTCCCAGGGCCTTGACCTTGGCCACGGTCTCGTCGTCCGAGAACGCCGACAGGAAGACGAAGGGTGTGTGGCCTACCTCACGCAGATACTGCGCCACGTCGAAGCCTGTCTTGCCCTCCATGCGGATGTCAAGCAAAGCGATGTCCGGTCGGTGCTGGCGTGCCAGGAGGATG
>JBIKMY010000090.1:0-7204 GCA_044358945.1 Rubrivivax sp. | reverse complement strand
GCGAAGGTTGCGCACCCGTCTGGAACTTGTCGGACGGCGAGCAACCCAGGTGCGAGCAGATGCCCACGCCCACGAAGAACTCCGGCTTGATCGAGCGATGCGGGTTCTTGGCGTAGTCGGGCGTCGGGTACTGGGTTCGCGCTGAAGCGGGATCAGCCACCTGGGGCTCGGTCTTCTTCAAAGAATCCAGTTGCTCGGGCGTGCGGCGCATCACCCACACCGGCTTGCCGCGCCACTCTACGGTGAGCTTCTCGCCAGGTTTCAGCGCGGAGATGTCGACCTGAACAGGCGCACCGGCGGCCTTGGCACGCTCTGAAGGCGTGAAGGTACTGATGAAAGGCACGGCCACCGCAGCACCGCCGACGGCGCCGGCACCGCACGTGATCGCGATCCAGGTCCGGCGGCCCGGGTCGGCAACAGCGTCACTCATGGAAACCCTCTTGATTTTGATCTGGCCGTAGCGTTCGACACGAATGGACACGACTACGGGTCAACCCTGGATTCTAGCCGACCCTGGTCGTCACGGGCCTGACGGGTCATCGGGCCCCAGGACAGGCGCCACGCACCACCGGCCTGCCGCTGCAGCACTGCCGGCTCAGCCCGCCAAGCGGCGCGCCGCGCGCAGCGCAGCCAGCAGGCTGGCGGGGTCGGCCAGGCCCCGGCCCGCGATGTCGAAGGCCGTGCCGTGATCCGGGCTGGTGCGCACAAAGGGCAGGCCCAGCGTCACGTTGACGCCCTGCTCCACACCGAGGTATTTCACGGGGATGAGGCCGTGATCGTGGGTCATGGCCACCACCAGGTCAAAGGCCCCAGGATGCTCCGGGGTGTTGCGGGCGCGCATGAACACCGTGTCCGGCGGCCAGGGACCGGAAGCGTCAATGCCCTCGGCACGTGCGGCGGCGATGGCCGGGCCGATGATGCGCTGCTCCTCATCGCCAAACAGTCCGCCCTCGCCCGCGTGCGGATTCAGGCCAGCCACCGCGATGCGCGGGGCAGGCAGGCCCCACAGCGCTGCAGCGCTGCGCGCGATGCGCAGCGTCTGGAGCACGGCGTCAAAGGTGACCGCCTCGATGGCTTGCCGCAGAGCCATGTGAATGGTGACCAGCACCACGCGAAGCTCTTCGTTGGCCAGCATCATGCGCACGGGGGGTGGCCCGTCCGGGCCTGTGGCCAAGGCCTGCAGCATCTCGGTATGGCCGGGAAAGCCAATGCCCGCCGCCGCCAAGGCTTCCTTGTGCAGCGGAGCCGTCACCACGGCCGCGCCCTGGCCGGCCTGGACCCAAGCCACTGCGGCCTCGACGCAGCGGGCCGCCGCTGCGCCGCAGCGTGGATCCACGCGCCCCATGTCCACCTCAGCCAGACCTTGTGGCAAGCCGTCTGGCTCCACCACCACCAGGCAGCCTGGCGGCACCTGCGCCCGCTCTGCAGGTTGTTCGATGCAGGCCAGCACGGGGCGCAACCCAGCAACCTGGGAAGCCGCACGTCGAAGGGCGCCCACATCCCCCACCACGACGGCGTCTTGTAAGGCACCGGCCTGCCACGCCTTGACGATGCACTCCGGGCCGATGCCGGCGGCATCGCCCATGGTCACGAGCAGGGGCAGGGACAGCGGCGCGTTCAAGGAAGGGCTCATGCCGGGTTGGGCACGTCGATGAAGACGTGTTCAAGGCCAAAACGCTGGGCTACCTCGGCCGCCACCGCGGGCGCACCGAACCGTTCGGTCGCGTGGTGCCCGCAGGCCAGGAAGGCCACGCCGGTCTCACGCGCCAGATGGGCCTGCGGCTCGGAAATCTCCCCCGTGACGAAGGCGTCAGCGCCCGCGGCGATGGCGGCCTCGAAGTAGCCTTGCGCCCCGCCGGTGCACCAGGCCAGGCGCCGCAGCGGGCGACCGTCACCAGGCTCGCACACGGGCTCGCGGCCCAGCACAAGCCGCACGCGCTGCTGCAACTGCGCCAGATCGACCGGCTCTTGGCTGTGGCCGATGAAGCCCAGGTCCTGATCGCCGAAGCGAGCCTGCGCCTGCCAGCCCAGGCGCAGGCCCAACTGGGCGTTGTTGCCCAGCCGGTCATGGGCATCCAGCGGCAGGTGATAGGCCAGCAGGTTGATGTCGGCGCGGATGAGACGGGCCACGCGTTCACGCAGCCATCCAGTCAACCGCCCGTCGTGGCCGCGCCAGAACAGGCCGTGGTGCACCAGCAAGGTGTCGGCGCCGGACTCGAGAGCCGCGTCGATGAAGGCCAGACTGGCCGTCACGCCCGAGGCGATCTTCAAGACTTGATCACGCCCCTGGACCTGCAGACCGTTCGGCCCATAATCCTTGAAGCGATCCACCGACAGCAGCTCGCGCAAGAACGACTCGATCTCCAAACGGTGGGCCATACGGTCTTTCGAGTCCTTTCGGGTCTTTCCGGTCTTCTCGGCGATGCGCAGAACCTGGCTGATTTTCTCCCAAGCCGTCACTGTCGTCGTGGCGGCGTTGTTCGTGGTGGGCACGCTCAAGCCTGAGTGGTTGCGCAGCGGTTCGTTGCTGCCCGTGCAGGTCTCCGTGGTGCAGGCCCCCGCGGCGTCTGCCTCCAGCCCCGGCGGCTTCAGTGCCGCCGCCCGCGCCGCGCTGCCCGCGGTGGTGAGCATCTCGGCGCAGAGGGCACCCGCGCGCAACCCGCACGCCAACGATCCGGCCTTCCGCTTCTTCTTCGGCGACCGCGACGAGCAGACCCCCAACGCCGGCCTGGGCTCTGGCGTGATCGTCTCCCCCGAGGGCTACCTGCTGACGAATCACCACGTCATCGAAGGTGCCACCGACATCGACGTGCGCCTGGCTGACGGCCGCGAGACGCGCGCGCGCCTGGTGGGGGCAGACCCCGAAACCGACATTGCCGTGCTGAAGATCGACCTGGCGCCCTTGCCCGTGGTGGCGCTGGGCGACGTGAGCCGGCTGTCGGTGGGCGATGCGGTGCTCGCCATTGGCAACCCCTTCAACGTCGGGCAGACCGTCACCTCGGGCATCGTCAGCGCGCTGGGACGCAACCGATTGGGGCTGTCCACGTTCGAGAACTTCATCCAGACCGACGCGGCCATCAACCCTGGCAACTCCGGCGGCGCGCTGGTGGATGCGCGCGGCGCCCTGGTGGGCATCAACACCGCCATCTACTCGCAAGGCGGTGGCAGCCTGGGCATCGGGTTTGCGGTGCCGGTGGACCTGGCGCGTCAGGTCATGGACGACCTGGTGCGCGACGGCCGGGTGATCCGCGGCTGGATTGGCGTGGAACCCCGGGACCTGTCCGCCGACCTGGCCACCTCGCTGGGGCTGGAGAAAGTGCAAGGTGTGCTGATCACGGGCGTGCTGCAGGCAGGCCCCGCAGCCCAGGCCGGCGTGCGTCCAGGCGATGTGGTGACGGCCGTCGGCGACCGCGTCGTGCAGACCACTGCGGACCTGCTGAAGGCCGTGGCCGCACTGAAACCGCAAAGCAGCGCTTCCCTGAGCGTGGTGCGCAACGGCCAGCGCATGCGCATCGACGTCCAGATTGGTCAGCGGCCCGCGCCGGGCAGTGCAGGCCATCCGCGCTGAGCTCGCGGGCGGTCAGGCCGTCTTGGTGCCGTCGTCCGTGCTGTCTGGGGCCTTGGTGTGCTTGATGAATACCTGGGCCGCGACGATGCCGATCTCGTACAGGATGCACATCGGCACGGCCAGCGCCAGTTGCGAGATCACATCTGGCGGCGTCACCACCGCCGCGACGATGAAGGCCCCCACAATGAAGTAGCCACGGAACTTGCGCAATTGCTCGATGGTGACCACCCCGATGCGCGCGAGCACAATCACCGCCACCGGCACCTCGAAGGCGATGCCGAAGACGAAGAACAAGGTGAGCACGAAGCCGAAATACTGCTCGATGTCAGGCGCCGCCGTGATGGCGGTGGGGGCAAAGGCCTGGATGAACTTGGACATCCCGGGAATGACCAGGAAATAACAGAAGGCCACGCCCAAGAGGAACAGCAAGGTGCTGGAGATGACCAGCGGCAGCACCATCTTCTTCTCATGCGCGTAAAGGCCCGGCGCTACAAAAGCCCACACCTGGTACAGCACCACCGGCAGCGCGATGAGGAACGCCGCCATGAGCGTGATCTTCAGCGGCACCAGGATGGGCGAGATCACGTTGGTAGCGATAAGCTTGGTGCCCTCGGGCAGATGCGCCACCATGGGCTCGGCCAAAAGGTCGTACAGGCCCGCAGGGCCGGGCCACAGTGCCAGCGCGATGAAGGCAAGCACCACGGCGATCAAGGCGCGCACCAGGCGGTCGCGCAGCTCCACCAGGTGGGAAACGAACGGGGCCTCGGTCCCCGCGAGTTCGTCGTCCTTGGTGTCGGGGGTGCTCATCGGGGGGCCTTCAGGCCCGGTGGGCGAAAACGCGCCACCCGGGCAGCGCCAGACTGCGCCTTGGTGCGGATGCCCTGACGCTGCTTGTACCACTGGGGCGTGGCGCCGCGCTTGAGGCGCCACTTCTTGCGCGGATGACGGTACTCGGGCGGCGGCGGCGCCAGGGGCACATAGGCGCTCGAGCCGTCAGAGGCGGAAGAGGAGCCGTCCAGCGACGAGCCGATGGACGCCCAATCCTTCTCGAACGAGGATGAGGCTTCATTCATCTGCTGACTGACGCTGGTTTCCACGTCGCGCGCCGCATCCTCGAACTGCGTCTTCATCTTCTTGAGCTCGTCGAGCTCGATGGAGCGGTTCACCTCGGACTTGACGTCGGCCACGTATCGCTGCGCCTTGCCCACCAGGTGCCCGATGGTGCGGGCCACCTTGGGCAGCTTCTCGGGCCCGATGACGATCAGCGCCACGGCGCCGATGAGCGCCAGCTTGTCGAAGCCGAAGTCGATCATGGGGCCGGATGCGGGAAAGACGAACGATGCGGCTGCCAGGCGAGGTCAGCCGCCACCGGACAGCCTGACAGTGCGTGAGTCAGGCTCAGCCCTTGGTCTTGGCTTCGACGTCGACGGTCTGAGCGTCAACGGTCTTGGCCGTGGTGACCTGCTGCGCCGGTGCGGCCGGGGTGTCCGCTGCTTCCTGGCCGCCCTTGACACCATCCTTGAAGCCCTTGACTGCGCCACCGAGGTCAGACCCGATGTTCTTGAGCTTCTTGGTGCCAAAGATCAGCACCACCACCAGCAGCACGATGAGCCAATGCCAGATGCTGAAAGATCCCATGATTGTTCTCCTGAAGAGGAACCGCAGATTCTAGGGGAGCCCCATGTCCGTTGCGTGGCAGGGGCCACGCGGGGCAGGCAGGCCCTCGGGAGGTCAGCCCTTGACCCAGGGCCGGGGCCCGCCCATGACGTGCATGTGCAGGTGGTAAACCTCCTGCATGCCGTCCGGGCCGGTGTTGATGAGCGTTCGAAAGCCGTTGGTCACGCCCAGTTGCTTCATCAGGCGCGGAGCCAGGCCGAGCATGTGCCCGAGCAGGGCGTCGTGCTCAGGGCCCACATCGGCCAGGGTGGCAATGTGCTGCCTGGGAATGATGAGCACATGCACCGGCGCCCAGGGTTGTATGTCGTGAAAGGCCAGGACTTGCTCGTCCTCATGGACTTTGCGCGACGGGATCTGCCCGGCGACGATCTTGCAGAAGATGCAGTTCGGGTCTGCGCTCATGACTCCTCCGACTCTCTCTGGCGCACCTTGCGCAGGGCGAATTCTTCCAGGCCGGACATCCCCTCGCGGCGGCGCAGCTCGGCCAGCACATCGGCGGGCTTCAGCCCATGGGCGGCCAGCACCACCATGGTGTGGAACCACAGATCGGCCACCTCGCCCGTGAGCTTGGCCGCGTCGCCATCCTTGCCGGCCATCACCACCTCGGTGGCCTCTTCGCCCACCTTCTTGAGCATGGCGTCTTGCCCCTTGGCGAACAGGCGCGCGACATAGCTCTTGTCGGGGTCCGCGCCGCGGCGCGATTCGATCACCGCCGCCAGGCGCTCCAGGGTGTCATCCGAGGTCAAGATGGGCTCACTCGTGTTCACTTGTAGATAGCGGCCGGGTCCTTGAGCACGGGTTCCACCGTCACCCAGGCCCCGCCCTCATGGCGCAGGAAGAAGCAGCTATGCCGCCCAGTGTGGCAAGCAATGCCCGGCTCATGGCCGCGCTGCGTCACCTTGAGCAGCACCACGTCCTGGTCACAGTCCAGACGGATCTCGTGCACCTGCTGCACATGGCCAGACTCCTCGCCCTTGTGCCACAGGCGCTTTCGGGAGCGGCTGAAATACACCGCCTCGCCCTGGGCCGCCGTGGCGGCCAGCGCCTCGCGGTTCATCCAGGCGAACATGAGCACGTCACCGCTGCTTGCCTCTTGTGCGATGACGGGCACCAGGCCGTCGGTGTCCCAGCGCACGGCGTCCAGCCAGTGCGTGGACCCGGCAGGCGACAGCGAGGGCGACCCCAAGGGTGACACCAAGGGAGATGGCGATGGCGGTGGCGAAACGGCAGCGGTCACGGTGGATTCGCTCATGGGGCGCCGAGTCTAATGCGTGGCCCCTTCAAAGCCCTGTTCGGCGGCCAGCCAGCCCAGCACGGGCAGCGTGCCCGGCAGCACGGGCGCCGACTGCACGGGCAGCGTTTCCCAGGCCATCTGCTGGCCCTCGCGCATCTCGAAGCTGCCCGACCACACACGCACCCGGCAGAAGTGCAGCCGCACCAGCGCATGGGGGTAGTCGAACATCTCGACCTTCCAGGGCTCGGCCGAGGCGATGGTCACCCCGATCTCCTCCTGCAACTCGCGGCGCAAGGCCTCCTCGATGGACTCTCCGGCTTCGACCTTGCCCCCCGGAAACTCCCAGTAGCCGGCATAAGCCTTGCCGGTCGGCCGGCTGGTCAGCAGAAAGCGGCCCTGGGCGTCGATCAGCACGCCCACGGCCACATCCACCGGCGTGCGGCCCGGCGGCGAGCCGCCGTCCACCACCGTGGTGGTTTCAGCCATGCTCGCGTGCCGCCCAGTCGCGCGCGAACTGCTGCGCCACTCGGCCGGAACGGGAGCCGCGCTCCAGCGCCCACACCAAGGCCTCGGCACGCGCGGCGGCGATCGCCTGCTTGCTCTGCCCGAACGCTCGCAGCCACTGCCCCACGATGGCCAGGTATTCGGCCTGGGTGAAGGGGTAGAAACTGATCCACAGTCCGAAGCGCTCAGACAGGGAAATCTTCTCTTCCACGCCTTCGCCG
>JBIKMY010000089.1:0-7287 GCA_044358945.1 Rubrivivax sp. | reverse complement strand
GCAGTCAGCACCAAGGCCGAGGCGAAAAGGAACAGCAGGCCGGCGGCCAGAAGCCCCAGTTGCAGGGCTGCAGTATCGACCGCAGATGACCCCGCAGCGGTTCTGGACAGTTGCAGCACCAGCGCGGTGAAGACCGCGAGCGAGGCCATGCGGGAGCAGGAAATGACGGCTCGGCTTCCCCTCAGCGCCAGCGCAGCCAGGCGCGCGACCGATGCGGTGATGAGCGCTGCCCAGAAGCCCGGCAGCACCCCGGCCGGACCCAGCACTGCCGCAAAGAGCAGCAGCGGCCCTATGGAGTTGGGGAAGGTCTGAACGGCAGCCTCAAGGCCGCCGCGCAGGTCCATTTGCCAGCCAAGTGCGCGTCCCGAGCGCTGCGCGGGCGGTAGATCCGAGGGAAGATTCATCCGGAAAGCTGCAGCACACGTTGAGGGGCGGGCCGCAGTATAGAAAGGTGGAGGACACCCGGTCTCGCCGTCCAGCGCGGTTCTTGGGGGGCAGGTCAGAGCAGGGGCTGTTCAATAGACTCCATCGCACGCTGATGACTTTGCACTTCCCGAACACCGCATGTTCTCAATCTGATGATCCCTGTTTCCTCCGACTTCCACGAACAAATCTTGCAGGACACCTTGCGCGAGGTGTTCGGTGACATTGAGCAGGAGGTGATCGACAGGGTGCGCCCGTGCATGACCACCGTGGGGCTGATGGGGGGGCAGGTGCTGATGCGCCAGGGCGACCCACCCGACAGCATCTATCTCGTGCTCTCCGGCCGCCTGCGTGCCGTGGCAAGCCGTGCGGGGGGTGAGCAGGTCGTCCTGGGCGAGATCGGACGTGGCGAACCCATCGGCGAGATGGGTGTTGTCATGCAGCAGCCCCGAGGCGCCACCATCATCGCCCTGCGTGACAGCGTGCTGCTGCGGTTGTCAGCGCAGGACTTCACCGATCTTCTTCAGACCTGGCCCCGCCTGGGGTTGCCGCTGGCGCGCAAGCTCATCGAGCGCATGACGCGCAGCAACGAACGAAGCGGGGCGTCCCGAGAGATCAGCAACATCTGCCTTCTGCCGCTGCACGCCGGGTTGGATGTCGCAGGCCTGGCCCGGCGTCTGCGCGATGCGCTCGAGTCGGAGTTGTCCCGTGGCGCGACGGTGCATGGTGGCATCCGCCTGCCCGTGTCACTGCTGGATCGCGCGGCAGCCGAGGCTGGCCTGGGCCCGGGAGGCGCGGACATCACGCCAGGGCTGGCCGACGCCTATCACCGGCAGCTCGCCTGGTCGGACGAGCAAGAGGCCCGCCACGCCATGCAGGTGCTGGTGGCTGACCGCGAGGACACCGACTGGACACGGCTTTGCATTCGCCACGCAGACCAGGTGTTGCTGGTGGCGGATGCCGACGCAGAGGCGGCCATCACGCCTGCCGAGCGCCACCTGCTGGCCGCAGACGCGTTGGACGCTGCTCCGGCCCCTAGCCTGGTGCTGCTGCACCCGGACGACAGGCGCATTCCGCTTGACACGCGCCGATGGCTTTCGGGGCGAGCCCACATACAGGAGGGGGCGTTCTCGCATTTCCATTTCCGCCGTAGCCGGGCGGCAGATTGGGGCCGTTTGGCGCGCATCCTCTCCGGGCACGCCACCGGGCTGGTGCTGGCCGGTGGCGGGGCCCGCGGCTTTGCTCACCTGGGTGTCATGCAGGCGCTGCAGGCGCAGGGCGTCGAGTGGGACATGGCCGGGGGCACCAGCATCGGCGCTGTCATGGCGGCCATGGCTGCGATGGACCAGCCCGCCACACAGGTCACCGAGACCGCTGCTCGGGCCTTTGCTTTGAACCCCACGGGTGACATCAACTGGCTGCCGATGATGTCGGTCATCGCGGGCCGGCGGCTCGCCCGCGTGATTCGAGATGCCGTCGTCGATGCGGTCGGGGCGCCCATCGGCATCGAGGATCTGTGGAAGCCCTACTTCTGCGTGGCCTCCAACTACTCCCGGGCCCGGCCGGAAGTGCTGCGGCGGGGCGACCTGGCTGCAGCCATCACGGCCAGCGTCTCCATTCCGGCCGCGCTGCCCCCCGTCCTGCGAGGTGGAGACCTGCTGGTCGACGGAGGCACATTCAACAACTACCCCGTGGACGTGATGCGGCAGTCGGGGGCGGGCCGGGTCGTGGGCGTGGACCTCAGCCGCAACCGGTACAGGCCGCTCGACATCGAGGAAATGCCCACCACCGGGCAGGTGCTGTTCGACCGCCTGTTCCGACCCCGTTCGCGCCGCCGCTACAAGCGTCTTCCCAATATCGCCGCCACGGTGTTCAACGTGGCGGCGATGTCCAGCCAGTCCCACCAGCGTCGCATGCGCGATGCCGTGGACCTGGGCTTCACGCCTGATGTCTCGCGCGTGGGCATGCTGGACTGGCGGCGGTTCCGCGAAGTGGTCCAGATCGGCCTGGACCACGCGCAAGCCGTCCTGTCCGCCCCGGACTGCCCCGCTTTCTCGCCCTCCTGGCATGCGCCGCCGCAGTCGCGGCGCTGGCGCTGAGGTTCCCGGGCCGATCGGCGCCCGGACGCCGGCCCCAACTTCACTCCGTACCCAGCGCGCGCTCGTAGACCCGCAGGGTCTGCCTAGCACTGTCGTCCCAGTCGAAGCGCTGGGCCGCCTGCTGCATGCGCTCCAGTCGGGCCTGTGGGCCTTGCGTGTCCCGGACCTGCTCGGCCAGGCGCACCAGCGCGGCCGACAGAGCGGCCACGTCACCCAGCGGGAAATAGCTCTCGGGTGGAAGGCCCATCTCGCGGTGGGGTGCGATGTCGCTGACCAGGGGGGTGATGCCCCAGGCCAGGGCTTCGAGCAAGGCGATGGGCAGCCCCTCGTGGGAGGAGGGCAGCACGAAGACGCCCGCGTGGGCCAGCAGGGCCTGCAGCGTGGCGCCGGTCTGGAATCCCGTCATCACCACGCCGGCCGTGCGCGACGCAGCTTCGGCCACCTGCCGCGCGTAGGGGTCGGCGTGGTCTGCCGCCCCCACCAGCGCGAGATGCCAGTCCGTCAAGTAGCCTGCCTGCCGGGCGCGTGCGTAGGCGTCGATCAGGTCCAGGTGCCTCTTTTCCGGCACCAGGCGGCTGACCAGCAGCAGGTAGCGCTGCGGGCGCAGGCCGAAGCCGGCCAGCATGGCCGGGTCTGCGGACGCGGACGGCGGCGTCAGCCCGTTGGGAATGCAGGTGCTGCGCCGACCATGGCGCGTCACCACATCGCTCTGGATGGTGCGCGAAATGACGATCAGTTCATTCGCCCAGCGCGCAGCCAGGGCCTCGCCGCGCTGGAGCACCCAGCGCGCCAGCGGGCCCCACTTCTGGCGCTCGTAGTCCGCACCGTGGTGCGTCACCACCACCCGCAGACCCAGCAGGCGCGCCAGAGGCGTCCACAGCCCTGGGCCGATGGCCTGGATGTGCAGCACATCCGGGCGGATGAACAGCCCTGCATGCAGGACGGCCAGGAAGGTGTGGACCACGGCCTCGAGGTGTTTGTGGCGGGGTGCCCACAGGGGATGCAGCTGCACGCCTTGCCACCTCGCGCCGGCGCTGGTGCCCTGGTAGGGTGAGCGGCCCAGCACCGTCACCGCGCAGCCCAGGGCGTGCAGGCGCGGGCACAGTTGCTCGGCATGGGTTTCCACGCCTCCCTGCACGCCCGGCAGGCCGCGCAGCC
Organism: Rubrivivax sp.; assembly: GCA_044358945.1. Taxonomy (GTDB): domain Bacteria; phylum Pseudomonadota; class Gammaproteobacteria; order Burkholderiales; family Burkholderiaceae_C; genus Rubrivivax. The sequence goes on along the minus strand of JBIKMY010000089.1, from coordinate 3,607 downwards.
CCACCCAGGCCACGCTCAGCGGTGCGGGGCGCGGATTCACGAACTCCACACCGGCAGGACGTTGCGCTGCGGCGGCGGCGCACAGGCGCTGATCACCTGCTGCGCGAGGCGCTGCCAGTCGTGCCGGCGGCGCACCAGTTGCGCGGCGCTGCGGCCAAGTGCCGCGGCGTGGCTGGGGCGGTCGGTCAGCGCCAGCACGCGCTGTGTGAAGGCGTCCAGATCGTTGGTGGCCGCCAGCGATCCCGTGCAGCCCTCCACCACCAGCCCACCGTAGAAGGGCAGGTCCCACACCACGGCTGGCAGGCCGGTGGCCATGGCCTCCAGACAGGTGCCGGGCAGCCCTTCGTAGTAGGAGGTCGAGGCGTAGACGCGGCTGCGCCGGTAGAACATCGGCATTTCCGACAGCGGCACCCGACCTTCGAAGCGGATCGCCCCGCCCGGCCCGCTGAACTCGGCCAGGCCCTGCCTCACATGGGCCTCGTCGTCGCCGTAGCCGACGATGCAGATACGCAGCCCGGGGCGCCGGGCCAGCAGGCGGCGGCACACCTCCACCAGCGGCCGGCTGCCCTTGCGGCGCTCGATGCGCCCGCAGAACAGCACGTCGAAGTCCTGGGCCACGGCGCTGTCGGCGCGGAAGGCGGCGGTGTCCACGCCGTTGGGAATCACCACCACGCCGCCCTGGCGCCCGTAGCGCGCCAGTTCCTGCCGACCCTGCTCGGTCAGGGTGATGACTTGCGCGGCGCGCTTCAGGATGTGCCGCTCCATGGCCATCTTGATCGCCACGGACAGCCGGTTCCAGGGGCTGTCGAACTGTCGGGGCTGATCGAAGCCCCCGGACATGCCAAGGTAGGTGGTGTGGGCGGTGAGCACGATGCGGTGGCGACGGCTGAACAACAGCGCCGGGATCAGCGGCGGGATGTGCAGGTTGAGGGCGGTGACCGGCCCGCGCTCCCGCTCCAGCCGCGCCAGCGCCGCGCGGGCCTGCAGCGTCCACCACGTCAGGCCCAGGCGGTGCGGCCGCATAGGCAGCAGCTGCACCTCCACCCCGGGCGGCGCACACCAGCCCGCAGGCGTGCCCGCGGTGATCAGCACGATGGGCGGGGCCCCATGGGGCAGGTGCGCCAGAAAGTTGTCCAGGTAGCGGGCAATGCCATGCACGCCGCCGAATTCCGGGTAAAAGATGACGATCAAGCGGCCTCTCCGATAAGGTGATCCGCAGCGCGGGCGGCCGTGCCCCGCGGCCGCTGAGGGAAGCGGGGTGACTCGGGCGCAGGCGCGCCGCGCAGGGTGTCGCCCAGGGCGTTCATGGCGCTCACGAAGCCGGCCAGCCCCTCCTGCCGGGACAAGGCCTGCACGCGGGCTTGGCGTACCAGGCGGCGGCGCAGCTCGGGGTCAGCGGCCAGCCGGTCGTAGGCCTGTCCGAGGGCGTGGGCGTCGCCTGCCGGCACCAGCCAGCCGGTGCGGCCGTGCACCACCTCGTCGCGCGTGCCGAAGCAGTCGGTCGCAATCACCGGCACTCCATGCCGCATGCAGAAGCTGAAGAGCAACTGGCCGCAGCCCGAGGTGGCGGATTTCAGCGCCACCACCACCACCCCGGCTGCCGCAGCCAGGGCGTGGTACTCCTGCTCAGGGACTCCGCGCCGCACCGTGAAGTGCGGCTCCACGGGCCCGGGGGGACGAAAGGTCTGATCCTCGCGGCACACCAGGGTAACGGGGACACGTCGCTGGCGGAAGGCCTCGATCACGACATCGAAGTCCCGGTCGCTGGTGCCGCCGCAGAACACGCTGGGGGTGAGGGTGTCTTGCGCGGTGGCCTCTGAAATGTCTTTAACTGCGATAGGCAGACCGGAGGCCGTGGCGCCAGCGGGTTCGACGGAGCCCGGGTCGCCCGGGTGGGCGAGCGGTGCATGACCAGCCGGCTCACCGAAGAGCGGCAGCGGCATCCAGAACACCTTGTGCGCTGAGGCTGGCCGGTGCTGCGCGGTGTCCAGCGCCATGTCCCGTGAGAAGTAGACCAGGGCATCAGCGCGGCGCAACGCCAGCTCCAGCAGCCACCGCCGCCAGGACCCCGGCGCGGTGGAGGAAGGCGAGAACAGCACCGTCGTCAGCACCAGGTGCGGCCGCCGCGCCTGGGCGCACAGCCCCGCGGGCCAACGGGGCAGGGCGCACAGCAGAAAGCCGATGGACTGCCGCCACACCACCACCTGACCGTGCCGGCGGCTTTGCCAAGCGGCCTGCAGGGCGGTGCGCAGATACCGCCACCCCTGCGCGACGCGTGCCAAGCCGCGGCCAGCCCCGCCGGCCTGCAGCGCGGTGGTGGGGCAGTTCAGCACCTGCCACGAAGGCCCGTGCACGGCGCCGATCCGAGGCCCTGGTGATGTCAGGCGGTGCTGCAACTCGCGCGCGCCTGCTGGGTCCCAGTCCACGACGAAGAGCGTGGAGCCCGCTGCGTCCTGATCCTGGTGCAGCGGCTGACGGTCGGCAGAGCACCCGGGGTCTGGCATGACGCCATGTTGTGCGCCTGGCAGCGGCGCGGCTTGAGCAGCCTCAGCCCGCTCCGCAACAACGCGGGTCGGCGCGGCGCCCTTCCTCATGTAACCAACGGTTGCCTGCGCAAGGCGCGTGCCCCTGTGAAGCGCCGGCCTGGGGGCTTACGTCCTGTTGCATCTCTCGGATTGCGCTTACCCCTGTGGCTACGCGGATTCCTAGCATTCCCTGACCGCAGTGATCGATGTTCGGTGACGCGGCTCAACTTCCAATCAAGGGACTGCAATGATGATGAATGATGTACGCCTTTCGCGCATGACCGTGCTGGCCGAATTGATGGCCGCCGCGGCGCTGGTGTCTGCCTGCGGCGGTGGTTCGGTGGAGGAGCCTGCGGTCACGCCCGAGCAGACCGATGAGGTGCGTACCGCGCTGGCCGTGAAGAACTCCACGATCGGGCAGGCGAGTGCCTTGCCGCCCGGATACGTGAAGTGCGCTGGTGAGTCGGGTCAGACCACCTGCAATTTCAGCGGCTCGGCGGTGCTGTACTACGGCGCGGCGAGTTCGTACTATTTCAAGTCGGTCACCGGGCCGTTCAATTGCAGCAGCGGGAACTGGACTTTCGGCGACCCCCTGCCAGGTGTTGTCAAGGCGTGCTACATCCCCGGCGCACCGGCACCGGCGCCCGCCCCAGCCCCTGCTCCTGCCCCAGCACCCGCCCCGGCACCCGCTCCTTCCACCGCCCCTGTCAACCTGAGCTTCGGCCCCACCAGCGCCGACATTCCCAACCCCGACCGTGGCTTCTACGGCTGGGCCGGCAATGACTTTGTCAATGGCTTCGATGCCGGCAGCGTCCAGGCGGGCTACAACGCCGGGATGCGCCTGGTGCTGGCCAAGGTGCAACTGGACAGCTACCGCACCAGCGACTTGCCCGCCTCCTTCCTCAGCACCTTGAACACGCGCTTTGCCAGCCTGCGCTCCATGGGCATGAAGGCCACGGTGTGGTTCAACTACGACTTCAGTGCCACCGGTAACGACGCCAGCGCAGCGCAAATCAAGCGTCACCTGGAGCAGCTCAGGCCGGTGCTGGCGGCCAATGCCGATGTCATTCCCCACATGCGGG
>JBIKMY010000088.1:0-7336 GCA_044358945.1 Rubrivivax sp. | reverse complement strand
CCCGAGGGCGTCTTCATCGCCCGCGCCCGGCATGTGCAGGCCCTTCAGCGCAGCGCGCAGCACCTGCAGGCCGCGCAAGCACACCTGTCATCGCCCGCCCCCGCCCTGGACCTGCTGGCCGAAGAACTGCGCCTGGCCCACCAGACCCTGGGCGAGATCACCGGCGTGTTCACGGCGGATGATCTGCTGGGGGAGATCTTTGGGAAGTTCTGCATTGGGAAGTAACCCCACCGCCGCCACTCCCCGCCGCCCATTTGCACGCACTGGCCTTAATATGTGTCGAAAAAGGGCAAGGGGGCCGCAGCATGGATGAGAAGGGGCGTTGGACCGGGGCGGCCAGGCGCTGTCGCGGCGTCTTAGCGGGCTTGCTGGGCTTGATCGCTTGCGGGCTGGTCCCTTCCTCATGGGCGGCCGAGCCGGTGTATGTCGCTTTTGACGGCGCCTACGGGGTCAAGACCAACACGGCGCCCAAGGCCATTGAGCGTGGCATCCTGGCGGCGATGGAAGAGATCAATGCCCGTGGCGGGGTGTTGGGCGGGCGGCCGCTGAAGCTGCTGACCACAGACAACCAGGGCGTGTCGGCCCGCGCCCGCGACAACTATCTGGAGCTGGCGGCCAAGCCAAGCGTGGTGGCGGTGCTGGGCGGCAAGTTCAGCCCCGTCATCGTGGAGACCGTGCCCGAGGCACAGCGCATGAAGGTGCCGCTGATCAGCGTGTGGGGCTCGGCCGACCAGATCACCGACGGCGGGCACATGCCGTCCTACGTTTTTCGCCTGTCGCTCAAGGACAGCTGGGGCGTGGAGGCCATGCTGCAACGGGCGGTCTCGGCCCACAAGGCGCAGCGCGCCTGCGCTGTGCTGCCCAACACCTCCTGGGGCCGTTCGGGCCACAACGTCATCAGTTCCCGGGCCGGGCGCCTGGGGCTGACGGTGGTGGCCACGCGCTGGTACAACTGGGGCGACAAGGCCTTTGGCGAGACCGTGGCGGCGTGCCGCGCCGGCGCAGCGCAGGTGATGATTCTGGTGGCCAACGAAGTGGAGGCCGCGCTCATCGTGCGCGAGGTGGCCGCGCTGCCCCCAGGCGAGCGCTTGCCCATCGTCTCGCATTGGGGCGTGACGGGCGGGGTGATGCACGAGCTGGCGGGCGACGCCCTGGACAAGGTGGACCTGCAGGTCATCCAGACCTTCACCTTCGTGGGCAACACCCGCCCCCGTGCCCGGCAACTGGCCGCATGGCTGATGAAGGAGGGCGGCCTGACGGGCGTGGAGCAGATTTCCAGCCCGGTGGGCTCGGCCCACGCCTACGACATGACGCACCTGCTGGCCCTGGCGGTGGAGCAGGCGCGCTCCACCAAGGGCGACGATGTGCGCGCGGCGCTGGAGAAGCTGCCGCCTTTCGAGGGGGCGGTGCGACGCTACGCGCCGGCCTTCACGCCCGAGCGCCATGATGCGCTGGGCCCGCCGCAGGTGCTGTTCGTGAAGATCGAACGCTCCGGCGTCCTCACGCCGCTGAAGTAGCGGCACGCCCCGGCGGCACGCTTGGCCCTCCCGCAATCCCCGGTCGCGCTGACGCTGCGCGGGCGCATCGTCACCGAGCTCACCCGCATCATCCGCGGCTGGGTGGTGGTGGCCATGGGCCTGCTGGGGCTGCTGGCCGTGGGCGTGGGCGGCTACGACGCGGTGGTGCGGCTGAACCAGGAAAGCGAGCTGGTGGCCACCAAGCTGAAGGCCGATGTGGACAACGTGGTCCGGCAACTGCAGTCGCTGGCAGGCTCGCCGCTGCTGTGGACCGGCCTGACCGACAGCTACGGCCGCGAGAGCTACCTGCGCCCTCTGCTGGCGCGCTTCAACGCCGCGGGGGGCAGCCCCATCACAGTGCTGGACTACCGCGGCCGCCTGTTCCTGGGCAGCACGGCCGAGGCCGACACCGCCATGCTGGCCAGCACGCCGGTGCGCCAGGCGGTGCAGCAGGGCCGGGCGCATTACGGCCTCGTGGAGTTGGAGGGACGCGGGCGCGTGCTGGTGCTGGTGATGCCGGTGCTGTCGCCACAAACCTCGGCCCCCGCGGGCTTCATCCTGGCCGAGTTCGACCCTGATGCGGCACTCGATGGCGTGCCGCTTCGCCCCGGGCTGACGGTGGCGCTGTCCACGGTGGCCCAGCCCGAGGCCGAGGGGGCTTCCGCCGCTGGGCTGTTGCGCGCTGGCATGTCTGTGCGCGCCGGCCAGCAGCCCCTGCAGGTGGAGCTCGCGCTGCACGTCAGCCGCAACCTGTGGTCGGTGCTGTGGTTCACCTTCGGCATTGCCGCGCTCATGGGCGTGCTGGGTCTCTGGCTGGTGTCCCGGCTCAAGGGCTGGGCGCAGGGCTTTGCCGCGGGCACCGCCCGCCGCCTGGAGGAGCTGGAGGGCTACTGCCGGGACATCGTGGCTGGCCGGGCCGTGGAGCCGCGGCAGCACCTGGTCCACGACGAGATCTCGGCCGTGTTCCAAGCCCTGGACCGCATGCTGCGCCAGCAGCAGCAGGACACCGATGCGCTGCGCGCCTCGGCGCGGGTCTTCGACACCTCGGCCGAAGCCATCCTGATCACCGACGGCAAGGGGCACATCGCCGATGTGAACCCGGCGCTGGAGCTGATGACCGGTTTTTCCCGGCAGGAGCTGCTGGGCCAGCCGGCGGGCATGCTGTACCTGGGCGCTGAGACCGAACCGGTGTCTGGCGACATTCGCCGCGCGCTGGCCGCCGGTGACATCTGGCGCGGGGAGACGGCCTTTCGGGCACGCGACGGACGGCGCATTCCCACCCGCGTGGCGGTGTCGCGCCTGGAGGATGCCGCCGCCACCTCCGGCCATCGCACCGTGGCCGTCATCTCCGACATCAGTGCCATCAAGGCGGCCGAGAACAAATTGCGCTTCCTGGCGTACCACGACAGCCTGACCGGGCTGCCGAACTTCCGCAGCCTGAGCGAAGCCCTGCAGGAGCGGCTGGACGCGCCCGACGCCTTGCAGCGGCCGTTCCTCGTGGTCTTCTTCGACATGGACCACCTGAAGTGGGTGAACGACAGCCACGGCCATGATGTGGGCGACACCGTCATCGTCGGACTGGCCGAGCACCTGCGAGACCGGCTTCCACCGCGCCACCTGCTGTGCCGGCGCTCGGGCGACGAGTTCGTCGCCCTGGTGGAGATTCGTCCCGAGCAGCCGCTGGAGGCGGTGCGTGAAGCCCTGGCCCACGGCTTGAGCAGTTTTCAGGTGCAGGCGCAGATCGGCTCCATACCGGTGAGCGTCAGCGCCGGCGTGGCCCGCTTCCCGCAGGACGCCACCTCCATGCAGGAGTTGCTGATCTGTGCCGACGGGGCGCTCAACCGCATCAAGCAAAGCGGCCGCGCCGCCGTGGGCTGGTATGACGAGAGCCTGGGCCGCAAGCTGCAGCGCGACCGCCTGATCCAGACCCGCCTGGCGCGCGCCATCGACAACGGCGCCATCAGCCTGCACTACCAGCCCGAGGTGGACCTGCAGCACGGCGCCATCCTGGGCTTCGAGGCGCTGGCGCGCTGGGACGACGAAGAGCTTGGCGAGGTGCGCCCCAGCGAGTTCATTCCCGTGGCGGAGGAGTCGCACCTGATGGAGCGGCTGACCATGCAAGTGCTGGCCACCGTGCACGCAGACCGCGCCCGGATCGAATCTCGTTTCCCGGGCGCCCAGGTGAGCGTGAACACGCGCCCCCAGGCCCTGCGCAGCCGCCGCGTGCTGGACACCCTGGCTGGCATGACCGCGCAGGGCGACGCCGCCCGGCTGCCGATCCACGTCGAGCTCGCGGAGGCCGACATGCACATCGCCGTCCAGCAACTGCCGCAGGAAATCAGTGCGCTGCAGGGCCAGGGTGTGCGGGTGGTCATGGATGACTTCGGCAGCGATGCGTCCTCGGTGTCGCGCCTGGCGGGCCTGCAGGGCCAGCGCGTCAAGATCGACGCGGCGCTCATCTCGGCCATGGGCGCTGCCGAGGGCCTGCGCGTGGTCACCGGGATGATCCAGCTCGCGCGGACCCTGGAATTGGAGATCGGCGCCGAGGGCGTGGAGCGCGCCGACCAGCATTACCAGTTGCTGGGCCTGGGGTGCCAGCGCGCGCAGGGCTGGCTGTACGCCCGCGCCATGGCCCTGGAGGACGTGCTGGAACTGCCCGCCCGCCTGGGCCCGGGTGCGGCGCGCAACCCCGCGCAGGCGCCGGACTGAGCCGGTGAATCGAACCTCGCAGCCGGGGCTCGCCCTGTGTGCCACGCTGGCGGTCCAGGTGCTGGTGACGCTGGCCCTGTCCTCGGCGGCGGTGCTGGCGCCCGCGGTGGCGCCCTCGCTGGGCGTGGCGCCCGAGCGCATCGGGCTGTACGCCGGGGTGGGCTACCTGTTTGCCATGGTGTCGGGCCTGCGCAGCGGGCATGGCGTGGCGGCGCTGGGGGCGATGCGGCTCACGCAGTGGGCGCTGCTGTCCTGCGCCGCCGGCACGGTGCTGGCCGGCCTGGGGCCGGTGGGCACGCTGCTGCCGGCCGCCGCGCTGATTGGCGTGGGCTACGGGCTGGTCAACCCTGCAGCCGCAGCCGTGCTGAACCACCATGTGCCCACCACGGCCCGCGGTCTGTTCTTTTCCACCAAGCAGACTGGTGTGCCCATCGGCGTGGCGCTGGCGGGCTTGTTGATGCCGCTGGGCCTGGCCACCATCGGCTGGCGCGCCACGGCGGTGGCGCTGGGCGTGGCGTGCGTGGTCACGGCGCTGGCAGTGCAGCCGGCGGTGCGGCGCCTGGAGCCCCCGCGCATGGCGCCGCCGCAGGAGGGCTCGCTGCGCCTGCTGGTGCTGGTGTGGCGCCAGCCCGGGCTGCGCGCTATGAGCCTGGCCTCATTGGCCTTCGCCACCACGCAGCAGGTGTTCGTCACCTTTCTGGTGTCGATGTTGAACCTGGGCTTGGGCTGGTCATTGGCCGCGGCGGCGGGCCTGCTGGCAGCCTCCCAGGTGGCCAGCGGGGTGGCGCGTATCGCCTTTGGTGTCGTGGGCGACCGCTGGATCAAGCCCTGGCGCGTGCTGGTGGGGCTGGGCCTGGCCATGGCCCTGGGCTGCATCGCCCTGGGTGCGCTGGCGCTGGGCTGGCGCGACGCCCCGCTGGGCGTGGTGGCGGCTGTTTCCATGGCCTGCGCGGCCACTGCCATGGGCTGGAACGGTGTGTTCTTCGCCGCCCTGGCGCAGCGCGTGTCCCGCGCGGACTTGCCGCGCATTTCCGGCGCCACGCAGTTCTTCACGTTTGGCGGCGGCATGGCCGGTCCGCTGTTGTTCGGCGAGTCCGTTCGGGCCGGTGCCGGCTGGGGCTGGGGCTTCGTGGCGGTGGCCCTGGTGCCGCTGTTGGCCGCGTGGAACCTGGCGCGCGCTTCGCGCGCTCAGTGACCCTCGAAGTCCACCAGCGTGAACAGCGCCATGCCGCTGTCGCGCAGCCGGGCCGAGCCACCCAGCTCGGGCAGGTCCACGATGGCCGCGCCCTCGATCACCGTAGCGCCCAGCCGCTCCAGCAGCCGCCGCCCCGCCATCATGGTGCCGCCGGTGGCGATGAGGTCGTCGATCAGCACCACGCGATCGCCGGGCTTCACGGCGTCGGTGTGCATCTCCACCGTGGCGCTGCCGTACTCCAGCTCGTAGGACTCCTGCACCGTGGTGAAGGGCAGCTTGCCCTTCTTGCGGATGGGCACGAAGCCGATGTTGAGCTCGTAGGCCACCACCGAGCCGATGATGAAGCCGCGCGCGTCCAGCCCGGCAATCGCATCGGGCTTGACGTCGAAGTAGCGGTGCACGAATTCGTCGATCAGCACCCGAAAGACACGCGGCGTGGACAGCAGCGGCGTGATGTCGCGGAACTGCACGCCGGGTGCCGGCCAGTCCGGCACAGTGCGGATGTGGCGGCGGATGGTCTGCCGAGGGGTTTCGGTCAGGGGGGCGTCGTGCACGGCGGGTCTCCAGGCGGCAGGCTGCCCCCGATTCTGGCCCTGCTGCAGGCCTGGCCGCCGAACGGCGGGGTCTGTCCTTGGGCCGACCCTTGGCTCTACCATGCGGCATGACCGGCAGACCACTGCCAGACCACCTCTTGACCACCCCACCCCCTGACAACCTCCAGACCCGTTCGCTCACAGCCCTTCACCATGACCTCTGCCCCCACCCTTCCCCTCACCCGCCTGGGCCGCACCGGCCTGCAGATCTCGCGCCTGTGCCTGGGCTGCATGAGCTACGGCGTGCCCGAGCGCGGCACGCACCCGTGGTCTTTGCCGGAGGAGATGAGCCGCCCCTTCATCCGCCGCGCGCTGGACCTGGGGCTTTTCTTTTTCGACACTGCCAACGTCTATTCCGACGGCACCAGCGAGGAGATCCTGGGCCGCGCGCTGCGCGACTTTGCGCCGCGTGACGAGGTGGTCATCGCCACCAAGGTGCACGGCCGCATGCGCCCGGGGCCCAACGGCGCGGGCCTGTCGCGCAAGGCCATCCTGGCCGAGATCGATGCCAGCCTGAAGCGCCTGGGCACCGACTTCGTGGACCTGTACCAGATCCACCGCTGGGACGACCATACCCCGATTGAAGAGACCATGGAGGCGCTGCACGACGTGGTGCGCGCGGGCAAGGCGCGCTACATCGGCGCCTCGTCGATGTTCGCGTGGCAGTTCGCCAAGGCGCAGGCCGTGGCCGAACGCAACGGCTGGACGCCGTTTGTCTCCATGCAGAACCACCTGAACCTGCTGTACCGCGAAGAAGAGCGCGAGATGCTGCCGCTGTGCGCCGACCAGGGCGTGGGCCTGATCCCCTGGAGCCCGATGGCGCGCGGCCGCCTGGCCCGCCCCTGGGACACGCACACCGCACGCACCGAGACCGACGCCTACGGCCAGACCCTTTACAACGCCAGCCAGGAGGCCGACCGCCGAGTGGTGGACGCCGTGCAGCGCGTGGCCCAGCGCCTGGGCGTGCCCATGGCGCGCGTGGCCCTGGCCTGGGTGCTGAGGAAGCCGGGCGTGTGTGCCCCCATCGTCGGCGCCACCAAGATAGAGCAGCTGGACGAGGCCGCCGCAGCGGTGTCGCTGAAGCTGAGCGACGAGGACGTGGCTGAGCTGGAATCGCCCTACGTGCCGCACGCCGTGGCGGGGTTTCGTTGAGCGCCGAGCCCGCCGAGCTTGCTGTGGCGCCGCTGCCCGCCGGCGGCTTGCCGCTGGAGGGCCTGCGGGTGGTGGAGTTCACCCACATGGTGATGGGCCCGAGCTGCGGGATGATCCTGGCGGACTTGGGCGCCGAGGTCATCAAGGTCGAGACCCTGGAGGGCGACGCC